>JAYVJI010000039.1:0-12122 GCA_043769435.1 Verrucomicrobiota bacterium | reverse complement strand
GTCACGCGGCGGGCGTCCCGCTGCGTATCACCTTCACCCCGCACCTAGTGCCGGTCACTGCGGGCATGGTTACGACGGTCTATGCAGCACCTGCTGCCGGGCATGAAACGGCGGATCTTTCTGCTATTTTCCGGACGGCTTATGAGGGGGCGCCTTTCGTCCGGTTGCGTGGGGAAAATGAGTGCCCTGACAGCCGGGACACTGTCAGGACAAACTTCATCGACATCGGGTGGTCTTGGGACCGGCGGACCGGTCGCTGTATTCTCATGAGCGCCATCGATAATCTCTGGAAGGGCGCCGCCGCCCAGGCGGTACAGTCATTCAACCTCATGACCGGCCTGCCTGAGTGCAGCGGTCTGGCGGACTGGATTTGAACGTCGCTCCATTGCTCCTGTCTTAAGGTCTTAGTATTCCAACCATGCGCTCACTTCCAGTATCCCGCCGCCGGTTCGCTGGCGTATCCGTGTTTGCCATCGTGGTGGTCATAGCGGTGCTCTATCTGCTGCGGCGGATCCCGCCATCTACCTCCGGTGGCGGGCGGGAGGATGAGCCGGGCCGCCCAGCGGCAGACCGTCTACGGAATCCCGCGCAGGGTAAAGCCCGGGAAGGCAGCGCGAGGCCCGCCCGATCTGCCGCCGCGCTGGAAGCGGAGGCGGCGCGGATCATTGAAATGCCTGAGGGAGATGCCCGGCTGGAAGCGCTAGGGGTATTGATGGATACGTGGGCAGTGGTCGCCCCGGGAGCCGCTGGCAAGTGGGTGGCCGGACTGCCGGCGGGAGATTTTCAGACCGATGCTGCCGGGGAATTACTGGACCGGTGGGCTGCCGCAGACGGCCCTAAAGCATGGGCCTGGCTCTCCGCCAGCCGGGTCATGAATGATGAATCCATAGGCCGTCTGGCCGGTGCCTGGGCAGGAGTGTCCGGAGCGGTGGCCGCGCACTGGACAGGGACTATCAGCGATCCCTTGCTGCGTTCAGCAGCGCTACACGCCACCGCCGCAGCATGGGCCGGCAAGGAACCCGCCGCCGCCGCCACGTGGGTGGAGACATTGCCTGCGAATGACAAGATGGAAGCTGCCGCGAATGTCGTTTCCGCATGGCCGGATGGTGCCGCCGCCGGTGCCTGGCTCATGAGGCTGGCTGGTGACGACATCGATGCCATCGCCGCGCCTGCCGCAGTGCTGGCGCAACGCTGGACCGAGGAGGATGCCGGCGCTGTTTCCAAGTGGCTGAATGCGTTGCCTCCTGGCGTGGCTAGGGAAGCCACGGCCTCTGTGTTTGCCAGTGCGGCAGCCCCCATCGCTCCAGATGACGCCTTGCTCTGGGCGCAGTCGTTGAGCGCTCCGGAGGACCGCACGGAGACCGTCGTGGATGTCTGTGAAAAGTGGTTCGAAGCATCGCCTGATGAGTTCCGTGCCGGTATAGAGGACCAACTCAAAACCATTACCGAGCCCGGGCTGCGCAAGGCTATCTACACGATGCTTTTCGAAAAGGACCCTGCCTTCAAGGACACGCTCCTAGACCTAGTGGAGGAATCCCAAAATCCGCAGCCCGCTCCAGCGGATGTGGCCCCGCCACCCGCCGCGCTCGCCGACCCCGTTGTCAGTGAAGAGGTGCCGCTGCCCGTGCCCGCTGGATTTCCCCAGGACCAGCCGCCCGCAGAGGTGGCTGAACCTGATCCACAGGCACCAGAGGAGCCGCAGGAGGAACCGATGGAGGAACCGATGGAGCCCGAGCCGGGACAGTGAACGGAACCGCTTGCAGGCGGGCAGGGCAGTGGTTTGACCATGGGATACCATTCCCTTTCCTAACTGATCTAACTGATATATGATTCCCAACGTCCTCGCCGAACGCTACGCCTCTCCCGCCATGTGCGCCATCTGGTCACCGGAGGGGAAAATCAGGCTGGAGCGTGAACTGTGGATCGCTGTCATGAAGGCCCAGCGCGGCCTAGGCCTTGCCATACCAGCGGAGGCCATCGCGGCCTATGAAAGCGTCATCGACCGCATAGATCCGGCGGCCATCATGGAAAGGGAGCGCATCACACGGCATGATGTGAAGGCCCGGATCGATGAATTCTGTGAGCTGGCAGGGCATGAGCACATCCATAAGGGGATGACCAGCCGGGATCTCACGGAAAACGTCGAGCAGCTTCAAGTGTTCCGTGCCCTGCAGCTGGCGCTGGTGAAAACCGTCGCCGTGCTGGATGCCATGAGCCGCCGCGCTCAGGAAAACCGGGACCTGATTCTCACAGCGCGCACGCACAATGTTCCCGCTCAGACTACCACCATGGGCAAGCGAATGGCCATGTTCGCTCAGGAACTCGCCGGTGGGCTGACGCTCCTCGAGCATCTTGTTAGAACATATCCTGTCCGCGGCATCAAGGGGGCCACCGGCACGCAGCTGGACCAGCTCAGTCTCTTCGGTGGGGGCACGCAAAAAGTCGCCGCCCTGGAGCAGGAAGTCGCGAAGCACCTCGGGCTGCCCGCCGCCTTCACGGCAGTGGGTCAGGTGTATCCACGCAGCCTAGACTTCCGCACCGTCAGTGCACTGTGTGACGCTGCCAGTGGCCCCGGCAGCTTCGCCACCACTCTGCGGCTCATGGCTGGCTATGAACTGGCGGGCGAGGGATTTGCACCCGGGCAGACCGGTTCCAGCGCCATGCCGCACAAGATGAACAGCCGGTCCTGTGAGCGCATCAATGGCCTCCACATCATCCTGAAAGGCTATGCCGCGATGGCTTCCGGACTCGCCGGCACCCAGTGGAATGAAGGAGACGTGTCCTGCTCAGTCGTCCGCCGCGTCGTCCTGCCAGATGCCTTCTTTGCCTATGATGGCCTCCTGGAGACCACTCTGACGGTGCTTCGCCAGATGGAGGTCTACCCGGCAGCACTCGCCCGCGAGACCGCCCGCTACCTGCCCTTTCTGCTGACGACCACTTTTCTCATGGAAGCGGTGCAAAATGGTGTCGGGCGCGAGACCGCCCATGAGGCTATCAAGGAACACGCCATCAAAGCCGTGCAGGGCCTGCGGGATGGCACCCTAGCCACTAACGATTTGCTGGAGCGCCTCGCTGGAGATGACAGGCTGGGCTTTACTCGGGAGCGGCTGGACGCACTCTTTCACACGGGTGCGGCCCGCACCGGTGCCGCCGGGGATCAGGTAGACGCCGTAGCCGCCCAGTCCGCTGAGTGGCTGGCCCGTTATCCAGCGGCGGCCGCTGTCCAGCCTGGTGTGATTCTATGAGGGAAACCTAAAACATGCCCGCGACTCACGCGGCTCCCGGCAGGCGATGGTGCCAGCTCCTTTGCTTAGGGCCTCAGCCAAGATTGAACAGCCCATCCTGCTGGTCTTTTTAACGCCTGACTTCGTCCCCCAGGCGCGCGGCCACGAATGGTGTGGAGGGCACTTGCGCAGGTGGTGCATTGACTGATGGCTGGAGGGAACATGCTGCTTCATTCCATAGCCTCTGCGGTGCCCGCTGCCACATATCCACAGGCGGACACGCTCCGGGTGCTGCGTGCCTGTGATGGCTGGGGCGGATTGAAGGAACGTTCCCGGCAGCTGGTGGAGAGGATTCTCATGGGGGACGGCGGGATCGCGCAGCGGTCATTTGTCTGTGCGGATGCGGGCCGGCTTTTTAATGCCGGGGCAGGGGAGTTGAACAGGGAGTTTGAGCGAGCGGCGCCGGAGCTGGCGGGGCGGGCTCTAGATGCTGCGCTGGAAAAGGCAGGCGTGGCTGCGGATCACCTAGATGCCCTTTTCATCTGCACATGCACGGGCTATCTCTGCCCGGGGCTCAGTAGCTATGTGGCGGAGCAGCGTGGCCTGCGGGAAGATGCCTTGCTGCATGACATCGTGGGCCTGGGCTGTGGGGCCGCACTGCCGGCTCTGCGCTCGGCTGCTCATTTTCTGAAGATGTACCCGCGGGCCACGGTCGCGGTCATTGCGGTAGAGGTTTGTTCCCTGGCATTCTATATCAATGATGATCCGGGGGTGTTGATCAGCCTGTGTCTTTTTGGCGATGGAGCGAGCGCATCGCTCTGGCGTGGCGAAGATGCGGGGGCGGCGACGCCGTGGCGGGCATCCGGTTTCCGTTCCCTGCACCTCCCAGAACACCGGGAGAAAATCCGCTTTGCCAATGAAAACGGAAAGCTGAAAAATCAACTGCACCGCAGCGTGCCGGAGCTGGCGGCGGCAGCTGTCGCCCGGCTGGCGGCTCTTGATGCGCAGGAGGGCTGGTTTCTGCCGGAGACCCGGGTCATCGCACATACAGGCGGGAGGGATGTGGTGGCAGCGCTGCGCGCGGCTCTGCCGGGGCAGGCGCTGGAGGAAACGTCAGCTGTCCTGAGCAGTCATGGGAACATGAGCAGTCCCAGCGTTCTGTTTGCCTTGGAACGTGCCCTCGCGGGCCAGCCAGATTGCCCACTGTGGCTCACTGCCTTTGGGGCCGGCTTCACTGCCCACAGTTGCCGGCTAGAACGTTGATCTTCTTTGACCTGCCTGCGCTGGTGGTTTGGATGCGGTGGAATTGTATCAAATGATCCCCGGAAAGACGGAGAGCAATTGAACTGGACAGCGTATACGTGAGCCCCACTGTTTCCCTCTGTCAAATCACACCAAATCTGAAATCTGTTATGACCAGCCGCCGCCGTTTTCTCGCCACCACAGCAGGAGCCCTCGCCGCTCCTGCTTTTATTCCCAACCTTCGTGCCGCCTCGCCGAATGGAAAGCTGCGGCATGTTTCGTTTGGCGGGACCGGCATGGCGGCCAATGATCTTGCCAATATCGCTTCCAGTCCGCTGGTGGAGGTGGTGGCGGTGGCGGAGGTGGATAAGCGCCAGTGGGAAGGTATCGAGAAGGGCTATCCCAGAGCGAAACTCTATGCTGACTGGAGAGAGTTGCTGGCCGCTGAGAGCGGAAATTTTGACAGCGCCAATGTGTCCACACCGGATCACATGCACGGGGCCATAGGGAGTGCGGTGGTGGAAGCCGGCAAGCACCTGTATGGTCAAAAACCGCTGACGCAGAACCTCAGGGAATGCCGTCACCTAACTGAACTGGTACGCAAAAAAGGCGTGATGAGCCAGATGGGGATTCAGGTGAGCAGTGACTTCAATGAGCGGTGGGCGCAGGGATTGATCAAGGAGGGAGCCATCGGCAAGGTGAAGGAAGTGCATAGCTTTTCGAACAAAGAATGGGGCGATATGCAGCCGCTGCCGGACCGGTCTGACAAGGTGCCGGAGGGATTTGACTGGAATCTCTGGCTGGGGGTTGCTACAGAGCGCCCGTTCCTAGAGGGATACTATCATCCAGGGAACTGGCGGAAGCGCCGGGACTTCGGCACCGGCACACTGGGCGACATGGGATGCCACATGTTCAGCGGCTGGTTTCGCGCGCTGGATCTCACCGCTCCGCTCACCGTGAAGTCCACCGGCCCGGCTCCCGGCAAGGATAACTGGGCGGTCAACGGACGTGTGGAGTATACGTTTCCCGGCACGGCCTACACGGAAGGGAAGACCGTGAAGGTGATCTGGACTGACGGGAATGGCAAGGTGCCTGCGGAGATAGCGGCCATGCTGGATGGCGTTCAGGTTCCCGGCCAGGGCAGTATCTTTGTCGGCACTGAGGGAGTCATGCTTTTTCCTCATGGCGGACGCCCTATGCTCTATCCTCAGTCCAAGTTCAAAAGCCACGCCTATCCAAAACTCGACCCCCGAAACCACTGGGAGGAATTTGTGACCAGTTGCGTGACCGGTAAGGCCAAGCCCAGTGCCAACTTCGACTACGCAGGCCCCCTGACAGAGGCCGTGCTGCTGGGATGCCTCGCTAGCGTCCTCCCTGGCAAGGATCTGGAATGGGACGCCGCCGCATTGACATTCAAAAACTCACCGGAGGCCAATGCCCTCATCGGCCGGTCCTCCTATCGCAAGGGCTGGGAGATCCCCGGCCTCGCCTGAGGTCCACGCAGATGCTCGACCGTCCATCGCGCTGCTTTTCCTAACGAATGGCCAGTGCCTCCGGAGGCGGGACTCCCCATGCCAGAAACCGGGAGGACAGCTTGAGCAGCCACTGACTTTTGGCAGAGCGGGTGGTGGCACCGGCGGTCATGCGGGCGATGTTCCGGCTGACCATCCGGTCCATGCTGCGCTGCACGGGGTTGGGATGGGCCTGGCGCATCTGGGCTCCGGCTTCATGTAGCGAGTAAATGCGGCCGTCGTAGAAATAAGAGACCAACTGTGTCCAGCGTGCATACCACTGCCGCATGAGAGCGTCCGTACTACGCAGGCCGGTAAGCAGGGCCGCAGGATCATGGAGCACGCTGCGGCCATTCTTTGTGAGGGCATCGGTGAGAGCACGGGCGGATTCCATGGCGAGGAAAAGCCCGGAGGAAAGCATCGGGTCCACAAAGCCAAAGGCATCGCCCACGGCAGCCCAGCCTAGACCGAAGGAGCGGTGAGAGGTGAGCTGGTAGTTGTTATAGACAGCGACCGGGGAAATGCGGCGTGCGTTGGCAGCAGCATCGCGCAGCATGGGCTCGCGCCGCAGGATATTCTCCAGACGCTCCTCCGGCGTGCTGCCTGAGTGGCTGGCGGCCTCGCGGTCCAGCACCACGCCACAGCTCATGCGGTCCGGCAGGGGGATGCGCCAGCTCCAGCCATGTGTCAGCCGGGAGATCAGGACCTGGCCGGCCGGCTCGGGCATGGTAAAATCAGCGAAGTGAGCAAACAGCGCGACGTCATTCCGCGGGCCGCGGTCTGCGCCGATATCCAGCAGCCGCGCAGCCATCCGGGCGCGCCCGGTGGCGTCCACGATGAAGTCCGGTTGGGCTGTGAGACCGGCTGCCGCGAGGCTCTCCTCCGCCAGCATCAGCTCCGCGCCGCTGCCTTCTGGAGCCTTCAGCACTTTGGCCCGGTGCCTCACGATGGCCGCCCCCAGTTCCACCGCTCTGTCCCGCAGGAGCAGGTCGAACTTCGCACGATCCACATTATACGCATAGCTGGGCAGCAATGGCTCCACTGGTTTGAAATCAAAATGAATCGCCTCCGCGTCATCATGGAGAAAGGATACGCCCGGCTTATGCTGGCTGATAGCGGCCACCCGGGGCTCGATCCCGAGCCGCCGCAGCAGCGGGACCACGGCAGGGATGAGGCTCTCACCGACGAGTAAATCTGGACGCCGCCCGTCATCAAAAATCAAAGGCCGCAGACCTGCCGCAGCCAGCAAGGCAGCCAGCGTGCACGCTGCCGGACCAGCTCCGATGATGGCTATGATAGGATCTTGCGTCACAGAATGCCTCTTCGGGCCGGCGATGAGAAAAGGCAAGCGGCCCCTGCCAGCGCCCACAATGCCAGCGCGGCCCAGCCCGCCACCGAGAGCGCAGCTGCCTGATCCGGAGGGACATGAAACCACCTGCCTAACATTAACACGAATGCCTGCTCCCTCACGCCCAGTCCCGCTACAGAGACCGGCAGAGCCGCCACTGCATCCGCTGCGGCCGCTGTTCCAGCCACACCCAGCGTCGGGGCGTGGACGTTCAGTGCCCGGGCCGTGCAGACAAATATTCCACACTGGAAAGCCATGACCAGCAGTGAAATGAGCACCGCCATGCCGGCCCCTTTTCGACATGAACTCCGGCGGACATGCGCCAGCACCCGCTCATGCCACGCCGGGTAGAATCGCCTAGCGATGTAACCGGTCAGAAAAAACAAGGCCAGCCCCGTGCCCGCAACGACGCTGGCATCTACCCCGCCCGGCAGCCTGCCCAGCAGCCGCAGCACGATGAAGGCTACCACCATCAGGGCTGGCAGCGCGCTGGCATGATCCATGATCAGACTGCCCGCCACATCAGTGAAGGAAGCTTCGGTGCGCCGCTTGAGCAGCGCCCCCCTCGTGATGTCCGTGCCCGCAGCGCCCAGACCGGTGAATCCCGCCGCGTGACCTGCCAGACTCATGTGCAGGACGGGACCCAGTTTCTGATCAATGCCGAACGCCCGCAGACACCACTGCCAGCGCCATGCTCCAGCCAGGATCGCCCCGCCGGCAGCCAGCACCGCAGCCCCCATCCAGCGCCAGTCCGCTCCGGCCAGCACCGCCATGATTTCTCCCGGCCTAGCCTCGCGGAGCACCATCATGACTAGCACGGCGGTGATCAGCAGCTTCATCAGTGGCCGCCACCCCCTGCGCCACCATTGCGGCCGGGATGTGCTGGCACCGGGAGGGGAAGCGGACATCGCGCAGCGTGATCAGGCTGTCGCCCCGCCCCGCAGCGCTTCCACCGCCCCCGCGATGGTGTTCACGCTTTCAAAAATCCGCCGTGCTTCCTCTCCCTCGGACGTTTTCAATCCATAGTGCTTTTCCAGTCCCACTGCCAGTTGCAGCGCGTCCACTGAATCCAACCCGAGGCCATCGGCCCCAAAGATGGGCGTATCGTCACCGATTTCTGCGGCGGTGATGCGCAGCATGAGTTCATCGACCATCATTTCTTTGATCGAGTTACGGAGTTCAGCGGATGACATGGTTAGTGGGTAGTGATGGGAATAAGGCGCGTTCTTCACCTGCCGGAGCCGGAATGCAACTCAGAAAGCCATACCCATCGCAGCCTTGCTTCACTTGCAGCACCGTAACACCGCCTCCGCAGCGCGGGACCACTGCGGCGGTGAAGGTTTGCTGCCTGCACCTAACAAACCGTCCGGGTCATCCGGCTAGCGGGGTGCAGCTGGAGCTGGCGTCGCGGGGCCGGGTGCAGGCGCAGGTGCCGCCGGGGCATAGTCCAGCACCAGCATGCCTTCTGCCAGCCTGAGGGCTGTCGTCGCCTTCAGGATTTCCACTAGGCGGTTGCTTTTATCATTCCGCACCTCATCCAGCACCAAGCTGTCCAGCGGATTATGCTCCCGGTAGGTCTTCAGGAAACCCTCGGACACTTTCCGTTCTGCCGTGGGGTTGTGTACCTCTATCGACTTAGTGTTGAGCATCGCCCCCTTTTCAGATTGTTTTTCAATTGTCGCAGTGGCGATCCCATTGAGGAAATACCGCTGGCTCATAAAAGGCACGCCATTCATCGCGACGCTCACCTCGAAGTTCAGCACGTCCGTTATGGCCGCTACCTTCAGCACTTCCTTCAGCCCCTTCAGTTTTTCGACCGTAGCGATCAAGGCATTCAAATCCGCTGCACTGAGCTTCAGTTCAGCCTTGGTGCCGGCTTTCACCGCCTCTGCATAAGCCGTCAGCCGGGACTGCAGCGCGGTGATCTCCTCCGCTCCGGGTTGCGCTGCTGTCACCGGTTTCGCCTTTAATTCTGCAAACGTTCTGATGTCCGCCAATTGACGCTTCAGGGACCATGCCATCCACGTCACGAGACCAGTGAGCCACAGCGCTCCGATCAGCAACATCAGACATCCTGGAGAGATGTTTCTTCCGGTCTTGGTGATGATTTCTCTTACGGGTGGCTGATCGTTACTCATGATGCTGGTCCTCTGCCGCCTTCATCCACCCGCGTCAACCCTGACCCGCTGGTTGCTGCGGATTTGGGTTTTATCATGGCTTTGCCAGTCTCGTTAGGGCTGCCCGGTAGACTGGCAGCCGGCCATACGCTGCCTTGGCGGATTGCCAGTCATCTGCCAAAGCATGGGCGTGATAAACCGCCATTTCTCCTGGTCCTTTTGGCCTAAGCGCTCCGTATCACTCCGTGTCATGATAGGCCAGTTTTACAAAGTCGAGCAACTCGCCGTCACCCATGCCCAGCAGAGTGCCCGCAGCTCCATCGTCCGGACTGAGGATGTCCTGGGCGAGCGCTTTCTTATCACGGATCAGGGCGTCGATTTTTTCTTCAAGGGTCCCTTCGCATACGAATTTGTGGACGAGGACCGTGCGGAGCTGGCCTATGCGGTAAGCCCGGTCTGTCGCCTGGTCCTCAACGGCAGGATTCCACCAGCGGTCGAAGTGAATGACATGGCTGGCTGCCGTCAGGGTGAGCCCGGTGCCCCCGGCTTTGACACTGATAACAAAAAACGGTGGACCTCCTGGCTTCTGGAATTGATCGACGAGTTCCGCCCTCCTGGCGACCGGCGTGCCCCCATGCAGGATCAGTCCGCTCCTGCCAAAAACAGCGGTCAGTAAATCAGCTAGGATATCCGTCATTTCGCGGAACTGGGTGAAGACAAGGACCCGCTCCCCGCTTTGCGCGATGGTCTCGCACAGCTCGCGAAGCCTTGTGAATTTTCCACTGTCTAGGGGATCGTAAACGGCGTCACCGTTCCACAGGCTGGGATGATTACAGATTTGCTTCAGCTTCATCAGAGAGGCTAGGACCACGCCTTTGCGCTGGATGTCGTCCTCTGCGCTGCTCAGCTCTGTGGCCATAGCTTTGACCGCGCGCTGGTAAAGCGTGGCCTGTCGTTTGCTGAGATGGCACCACGCAGTCATCTCTGTTTTCCCCGGCAGATCCGGGGCCACTGCGGGGTCACTTTTCATGCGCCGGAGGATGAATGGCTGGACCAGCTTTCTCAGCGCCGCGTAGCTCCCGGCTTTGGCCATTTGCGTGGTGCTGGCAGCGAAGGCCCCGCTGCTTCCCAGCAGGCCCGGGTTCAGGAAATCAAAGAGACTCCAGAGATCCGTCAGACCGTTTTCCACCGGAGTGCCCGTGAGCGCCAGGCGAAAGGCACCATGGAATTTTTTGGCCGACTGCGCCTGGCCTGAAGCTGGGTTTTTGATGGCTTGGGCTTCGTCGAGAATGACCATGTCCCATTCGATTTCTGTCAGGGCCGTGAGCTTTCCTGACATCGTGTAAGTGGTGATGAAAAGAGTATCCGTGGTCAGAGCAGGGTGCCTGCCAGTCTTGATGCGCATGAGTTCTCCGGTCTCCATCGCGGATCGGTGAACCAGTAGCGAGCACAGGTCTGGAGCGAATCGGGTGATCTCCCTTTTCCAATTCCCCAGCAAAGACGCAGGCACAATGAGCAGGCTGGGGCGGGGCGCTTTTCTTGCGGCCCGCCGACGCAGGAGCAGCGCTATGACCTGGATGGTTTTACCCAGGCCCATGTCATCTGCCAGACAGGCCCCCATGCCTAGGCTGGCCACCCGGTGCATCCATGTGACGCCGGTTTTCTGATAGGGTCGCAAGGATGCTAGGAGGCCTGGAACTGCCGCCTCCTCCGCTGGGTCGGGTAAAGGATGGCGCAAGGTATGGAGGATCGCGCCCAGCCGGTCAGCTGCCTCAAATGCCACCCAGTCACCGCCCGGCGCAGGAGATTCCACCGCAGGCAGCGCCCCGCTGCTCATGCCCGCCACCAGCCGCAGTCCTATGTGAAACGGTATGCCTCCCGCGCTGGCCGCAGCTGCGCGCCGCCACTTGTCCAGAGCGTCTTTGAGCCGCTCGCGGTCCACTTCCACCCAGTTGCCCTTCAGCGAAATCAAGGGCGCATCACTGGCCATGATGCGATCCAGTTCTTCTGCGGAAACCGGCGTGCCGCCCATGGCGACCTGCACGCTGAAGTTCAAGAGGCTTTCCATGCCCATGCCGCTGCGCTTTTCACCTGTCTCCACCTTCACCTCCACCTGCGGGCGCACGACGCTGCGTCCGCCCGACCACCAGTCCGGGATGCGCAGGATCAGCCCGCATTCCTCCAGCACAGGTGCCTCCCTGAGAAAAGCCCACGCTTCCTCCGGTGTCCACGCCAGCGCCTGAAAAATGAGGCGCGACTCTACCATTTCCCGCAGCACCATACTGCGTCTGCCGGCCTCATGCACGGGTGCCAGCAGTGCCACCAGCTGCGAGTGATCCGCCGCCGCGGCACTTTGCTTCAATGCCTGCGCCAGCGCGAGATGCTGCACCTTTCCCCGGACGTCGAGCCCGTGACTGAAGGTTGCCAGAAAGGCGAAGGGGAACTCCGGGCTCCTTTTATTTTCTGCTAGGTGCAGCGTGATCCGCCCCACTAGCCGCCAGACAGGATCAATGTCTATCAAGGCAGCACCAGCATCCCCACCGTGGCTGCGGATGCGCGATTCCATAGCTGTGTTCAATTCCTGCCAAATGCCGGCCAGTACCTCCGGCGTCAGGTATTCCAGCCCGGGCAGCGGAGGCGCGGTGGCCAGCAGATCGCTTGTCAGTGTCCCGCCCGGCCA
>JAYVJI010000038.1:0-2731 GCA_043769435.1 Verrucomicrobiota bacterium | reverse complement strand
ACCTCGTGGTCCATCCCGTTGGATACCTCCCCACCTTCCCGTTTTTACAGGCTTCGCCGTACTTGGTGATGTCGCATCTTTCCTGCGGCCTGTCCACTTCCTGCCAAAATATGCATCAATAACCAACAACAAAATAAACAATATAAACAATCTAACTAATCTAACTAATCTAACTAACTAATATGAATCACAACCTTCCCTCCCTCATCCTATCAAGTCTGCTGGGGACAGCATCACTCAGCTTCGCCTCCACAGTTACAAATACCGTTTCCTCCAGCGGGATCGCCTACCATTGGGGGGTCGCACTGGGTGGCAATGATACAGCAAATATCTCCGGTGCCGTCGGCCAATGGAGTTGGCAGGATCCGGACATCGGCGCCACGGAGACTAACCCGGTGGGCTGGGGCCACTCCACCCAGTGGACGGCTGTGACCCTCTCGAACGCGTCCGTCCTCCAACTCAACGTGTTCCGGAATCCTAACGTGTCCAATCCCGCTGGAGGAATGTTCGGAGTGTCCAACTTTTTTCCGTCCTTCACCCTCTGGCAAAACCACGATACTGATCCGGCTCCGGTCACCTTTGCTGGCGAGCCTGGATTAATAGGCAACTGGCACGAGTTTCCTAACAACGCCAATGTTGAATGGGCGGAGGACCTGTTCTATCTCGACCGGCTTGGCAACAACGGCTCAGAGCAGACTGTCAGCAAATCGTGGACACTGCCCGCTGGAAACTACACCGTTGTCATCGGCGGACTGGCGCCCTCCGCTATCGGAGCCGCACGTCAGGGATACGGAGCCACCTTTACCACCAGTTCCGTGCCTGAGCCAGGCAGCCTGGCCTTCCTCTTCCTGACAAGCATAGCCGCGCTGCGCCGCCGGGGCCGTGGAACTAACAACAACATAGCGACGCCCCATACGGGTAGATGGCTCAATAAATAAATCAAAAGTGGGATGGAAGCCAGGGCTTACCCATGAAATAACGCCATGCTATTGAGTTGAGGATGCGCGGCTTGGGGGCGTGGGGAGGATTATTTGCTGCGCGTAAAAGGTGGACATCCTGTGCCCTCCCATGCCGACATGTGGCCGGAACTCAGATCAGATCAGAACTGAAAGCCGCTGGACTCCAGCCGCGTGCGCTCTACTCCCTGCGGCACCAAGCCCTCAGTTCCTCCAACTCCACGGCATAACCGCCGCTGAGAATCGGAAAGCGGCACCACGTTTTCGGATCGAGATTTTCGTCATCAAGGTGAAAACCCGGCGCATATCGTTCCCGTTTCCATTGATTCCGGCACCACAGAGTAAAGAAGCGTTCAACCCATACTGCCAGCTGAGCCCGCCCGTATTGCGGGAACTCCAGACTCATCAGCTGATAGATTTCCAAGGGCATTTGCTTATCCCGGATGGCGGCACGCTCGATGGCATCCAGCAATGGATAGGGCATGAGGTCGTCCTCATCCGTTTGCTTGTTTTCCGCAGGCCGCAGCTCGGCAGTGGGAGCCTGCACATTGACCGCGCGTAAGGCTGGAAACGGCTGTCCTCCCAGCGGGCCGGTCAGCTCCATCCAGCGCAGCCACTGCCGGAGCCACGCCTTATCAATGCCTGAAATCGGGCTCAGCCCTCCACTGGTATCGCCATCCATAGTGGCGTATCCGACCGCCGCTTCACTGCGGTTACTTGTCGAAAGAAGGAGCGCGTTATTGATGTTGGCCAGCATCCAGATACCCGGACTGCGCACCCGTGCCTGGATGTTTTGCAGGGCGATGTCGTCCTGCTCCCACGTCAGCTTCCGTCCCAGTCCTCCTTCCACCATGCCGGCATAGCCGCGCACCAGCGCACTGATATCAAATTCATGATGCACACTGCCCGCCGCTTCTGCCACGGCGCGCGCAGCGTCTTTTGTCACGCTACCGCTGTTCTCGCTGGCTTGGTACGCCGTCGTCAGCAGCAGCCGCATGAACTCCTCCGGCGTCCCGGCCATCTGCGCCGCAGGCAGGTAGCTGAGCCTCGCCCGGAACGCATCCACGCCCAGTGCCTCCAGCGCCCAGTCCACCATTTGCCGGATGAGCACCACGATGGAGGCACTGTCCGCCCCCCCACTCAGGCTGACCACAAATCCACAAGACCGGCTCTTCCGCATGTAGTCAAACAGCGCCAGCGGCACCGCGCGGGAAAACTCCTCCTCCTTCACAGTGGCCGAGTGTTCCCATGCCGGCTCTGCAAAGTTGTTGCGCTCCGGACTGAGCTGCGGCCATTTGAATGGCACGCGCACCAGGCTCTCATCATTCTCCACCAGCGCTGGACGGTAACTCGCTGTCCGCGCCTGGTTCATCCGCGCCGCATCCACGTCCAGGACCGCACTCACCACCTCTACCTCCTGCCAGGAAAAGCGCTCACTGCCCGCTACCAATTTCCCACCAGACGCGATCATGGCTTCACCATCAAAAATAGCGCGCCCGGATTCATTCCCTAACAAATTGGCATACACATATCCCGCGCCAAAGGCACGGCTCCCTTCCAGCACAAAACGCTGGCGGATGACGTGCTTGCCAAATGCGAAGTGGCTGGCGCTGGGGTTCAGGATCACGTCCACTCCCTTCAGCGCGAGGCCAATGCCCGGACGGTTTGCCACCCAGGCATCCTCACAGATTTCAAAGCCAAACTTGATGCCCCCCACTTCATAAAACAAATCCCCGCACGGCCACGAACGCCCATCAGGAGCCTGGATATGACCC
>JAYVJI010000037.1:0-2761 GCA_043769435.1 Verrucomicrobiota bacterium | reverse complement strand
GGCGCTATGTGGAGAAACTCATTTCCCCGTTCAAGGATAAGATATTCACCGGCAGCAGAGTGGTCAAAATCTCCCGGAGGTACAAGTCCGCGACATTGTGTTTCGAAGATGGAACCAGCCGCACGTTTTCAAAGGTCATAATGGCTTGCCATGGCGATCAGGCACTGAAGCTCCTAGATGATCCGACAGAGCAAGAGTCACGCCTGCTGAGCTGCTTCCACGCTCAGCCTAACACGGCAACTCTGCACACAGATGAACAATTCATGCCGGTCACGCGGCGCTGCTGGGCTGCATGGAATTACCTCCTGGATACGGCTGATGACGGGGGGACCGTGGCGACCACGCATTACTGGATGAACCGGCTGCAGGGAGTTTCGACGAAGCGGAACTACTTCGTCTCACTTAATGCTCATGACCGGATAGACCCGGCCAAAGTTATCCGGCGTATCGAGTATCGTCACCCGCTCTTCGACTTGGCGGCCATCCGCGCGCAAAGAGAACTGCCGGAATTGAACAAAATCAGTCCCGATCAGTCGACTTACTATGCAGGAGCATGGTTCAAGTATGGATTTCACGAAGATGGATTCACCAGCGCGCTGGAATGCGCCCGCGCTATCACCCGCCAACCGCTATGGATATGAAGCCAATGCGCTCCTCGCTGTATGAATGTCGGGTCATGCACCAGCGGATCTCCCCGCGCAGGCATGGTTTTAAATACCGCATGTTCCTGTTCGCACTGGATCTGGATGAACTGGATGAAGCCGCGCAGCGGGTCAAAGGGTTCGCCCACAACCGGCGCAGCCTGTATGAGTTCAGGGATACGGACCACATCGTCATGCCAGGGATGGAGCACGCAGGGCTGCGCGCCAACCTAACCGCTTGGCTTGCCAGCGAAGGCATGGCGCTTCCGTCTGAAGCGCGGGTCATGTTTCTTACTCTGCCCCGTATGTTGGGTTACATTTTTAATCCGGTGTCATTCTACTTTTGTGAAGATGCAGCTGGAACGCCAATCTGTGCAGTCGTGCAGGTAGGAAACACCTTCCGTGAGATGAAGCCGTATCTCATACGCAGCCCGGAGAGCCCGGGTTTATTCCGGCTTGTTTCTCCCAAGCACTTCTATGTTTCGCCCTACACTGCCCTAGATGTTAGTTTTGATTTTAAGCTGCGGGTCCCGGACGACCATCTGGAAATCCACATTGATGACCGTGATGGCAACCAGCGGCTGTTGTTGAGCGCCCTCACCGGCAAGCGCCGGGCACTGACTACGGGCAACCTTTTATGGCTGACCCTCAAATGCCCCCTCGTAACCCTGAAGGTCATTTTTCTTATTCACTGGGAAGCCCTGCGGCTCTGGTGTAAACGCCTGCCATTCCACGCCAAAGCTGCAAATCCTGAACTCCAGCGCCAGGTGATGCGTCCTCACTCCTCTATCCACTCAAAGCCGTGACTGAACATTCTGAATCCACTGCTCTGCCCATGGAGGCACTGCCCTCCAGCAGCTTTTATGAACGCAAGGTCATCGATGTCTTCCGCCGCATGAGTGCAGGGCATCTCTCACTGCATCTCCCTGATGGGCACACCGTTAGTATCGGATCCCCCGCGTCTCAGATACACGCTGTGATTCATGTGCGGGATCCGGAGTTTTTCAAATCGGTCATGCTTTATGGGGACATTGGCTTTGGAGAGGCTTACACCGCCGGATGGTGGGATACACCTTCGATTGAGCGGGTCATTTCATGGGCCATTTTAAATGTAAAGAACACTCCCGGGATGAGCGGCTCCCGCCTCGGTCGCGGGCTCGTGAATCTACTGGCGAGGGTAAACCGGATACAGCACTGGGCGCGTCCTAACAGCAAAAAAATGGCCCGCCGCAACATTAGCGAACACTACGATCTTGGGAATGACTTCTATTCTCTCTGGCTGGATGAGACCATGACCTACTCCAGCGGGCTATACACCAGAAATGATATGCCGCTCAAAGCGGCCCAGACCGCAAAGTATGATGCGCTTTGCCGCCGGCTGGAGCTTAAGGCCGGAGATCGCGTTCTGGAAATCGGCTGCGGCTGGGGTGGATTTGCCAGCCATGCCGCTAAAAACTATGGCTGCCACATTACCGCCCTGACCATTTCCGCGGCTCAATATGAGTATGCCAGTGAAAGGTTTTTGCGTGAGGGTATAGCTGATAGCGTAGACCTGAGGATGGAAGACTACCGGGACACCGCCGGTCAGTTCGATAAAATCGTTTCGATCGAAATGATGGAGGCACTCGGTGACCGCTACCTAGAAACATTCACCCGCCAGTTGCACCGGCTCCTGAAACCTGAGGGACTGGTGGCGCTGCAGTTCATCACCTGCCCGGACCAGCGGCACGATGAAATGCGGCGCAATGTGGATTGGATTCAAAAGCATATTTTCCCCGGTTCACTCCTGCTCAGCTTATCCCGAGTGGGTCAGGCCATGAGGCGTAGCGGCGATCTCATGCTGCACGAGCTTCAAGACATGGGACTGCACTACGCCCGCACGCTCAGGGAGTGGTGGGCCACTTTCAATGACCGGCGTTCGGAGATTCTGGCGCTCGGTTTTGATGACCGGTTTATGCGGAAATGGAATTATTATCTCCAGTATTGTGAGGCCGCATTTGCCTCGCGGAACATCAGTGTTGTCCAGGCAGTTTACACTAGGCCAAACAACACGGGTATCCAGCGCTCTCCACTATGAAAGCACCGCTTCGCCTCTGGTTCATCACGGTGCTCGTCGCTAT
>JAYVJI010000036.1:0-4124 GCA_043769435.1 Verrucomicrobiota bacterium | reverse complement strand
ACGGATCTCAGCCATCTGATAAACCCCGGTAAAAAGGGTGCCTGATGCACAGTCTGGCGGTACGGATCGGGTTTGATGGCCTTGCCAAACAAGCCGACGCTGACGAAGCCGGGGACGTCCAAGCCCAGCTACAGCATTGGCAGTGGAAGCGGGGTAGGGGTAGCCGGCCGTCTCGGAAAAACGCCAGTAGCCTTCGAGTCCGTGATCATAAACTTCCACCATGTCGTCGTTAGGGGTATCGGCATCGGTGGGATTGGTCTGCGCTTTTCTGGAATAACTGGAAACGGTAGAGGAAGCGAAGGCGCGCTGCGTTGGTGTTGCTGTCTCCGTTTTCCGGGTTTTCCGGGAAGAGTCAGTTTTTTTGGCGGGTGTTGAATACGTTCAGGGCTGTGTGCGTCGGAGGGCATGGGCGTGGCCCATTATTGCTCTTCAACCTTTACATCTATGAAATCGATCCTTCGTCTTGTTCTCGCTGCTGTTGCTGCCGGTAGTCTGTGCAGTTGTGTCACTGTCATTGATCCTGTTTGTTATGACACGCCTGGGTATCGCCAGCCAGTGGTGTGTTCCCGGCCTCAGGTGTATCACTATCAGGAACCGTATTGTGCGCCGGTCCGTTACCGGCCGGAGCCTTCCTGTAACTACTACAGCCGCCCATCGTATGGTGGATACGGTGGATTCAACGACGCGTCCTACGGTGGGAGTTACGGGCGTTACGGCGGAGGTTACAGTGGGGGCTATGGGCGGCGTGGTTATTCCTGCCGCTGAAGCTCACGCAGCCGGGCGGAGAGCGCGGCGTAGTCTGCGGGACCTGCGAACCATTCCACTGGGGCAGCTATGCAGCGTGCTTTCGCGTCATGCCATGCTGCGGGTGTCAGGGTTAGTAAAAATGTCCGGAGGGAGTCTGCGAGGTCTTCTGGCAGGGACCATCCTAGGCCTTTTTCCATGATCCAGCTGGCGGTTTCGGTCCCCTGAAGGGCCAGCGCGGGGCATTGGTAGAGGCCTCCTTCATAGATTCTGTTAGGGAGGAGCCATGCGGAGTTTTCGCCGGCAGCGCTGAAGTCGTAGCACCAGTTCAGGTCCACTTGGGAATACATGCCGGGCAGATCTTGAGGATAGCGGTAGCCGCCTTCCCAGTGGATGCCCGGCACGTCCTTGATGCGGGCGGCAAAGTAATCCGGATCAAGGCCGCCGGGCACGCCCCGCAGGTAAAATCTGACCGTTTCCGGCAGGGCTATGGCGAGCTGGCGGATCAATTCTAAGCTGCGCTGACAACGGAAAACACCGAAGTATCCGATGACCCATGGCCTGCCAGGGTGGCGCGGCCCGGGAATGGTGGTGGCAGGTTGCTCCGGGGCGGGCCAGACCTTGTTTTCGAGCATAAAGGTGGGGCCGGAATAATGCTGAACTGGCTGGAAGTAATGCCTGACAAATCCGGGGGACGTGGTGATGAGCAGGGCACTGCGGCGGAGCACAGCGCGTTCTACGGTGCGGAGGATTATTCCGATGAGGCCCGGCCGCATCATGGCAGGCTGGATGTCGGCTATTTCCAGTGCCAGCGGTACCCGGCGGCCACAGACCATTCTGGCGAAAAGCGCGAGCAGGGCGTTGTCGGCATTGATAGCGTAGAGGCAATCTGCCGCTGCGGTCCTCTTCCTGTAGCGCCAGAGGGTCACTAGGCTGCTCAGCACGGCCCAGCAGCGCTGCAGGTAGCGCCGGCTGTAGGTCACGCCTAGGCAGACGTCCTCCCATGTGGGCTCGATCTTTTTTTCCACATGTGCCCGGTGAAAGGTGAAGCCGAGGACGTTCCATCCCTGCGCCTGGAGGGCCTCGATGCGCTTGATGGAACGGGCGTCCGTGCGCTCCGGACTGAAGAAAATAAGCTGCATAGAATAGGTGACGGGCGGCTGGCGGAGTAAAGCTAGTCTCCGGAGGCTGTTTTGTCAATCTTCGCGCGGAAAGAGCCAGCTGGAGAGGGCAGGGAAGTCCCGTCCCGGTGTTGGCGCGAAGTGCCATGTCTGCCACCCGGCGGCCAGTGCGGGGAGAATGTCGTTGTCCGCACGGTCTCCGACCATCATTGTGGCGGACGGGATGACATGCCGGGCAGCCATTGCTTTTGTTAGGAAGGCGAAGATCCGGGGTGAGGGTTTGGCGTATCCATGGTCCCCGGAGAGGAACACGGGGTCAAACAAGTCCATGCTGAATCCAGCATCTAGCAGCTCATGCCGCGTGTAAGGCTGAGCATTGGAGGCGATGCCGGTGATGAGCCCGGCGCTGCGGCAGTGGCTGAGAAATTCCAGCGCACCGGGCATGGGGGTGCCCTGTCTGAGGATGCGCGCGTGACCACGCAAAAAGCGATCCAGTTCCCCCTCCGAAAGCTGGGTGAGTGCTGGAATGCAGCGCAGGGCGATACTGGCCCAGTTCACTTCCGGATGGGCTTCGCCGGTGAGCCGCGCGACTGCGTGGTCCTTTGCAGTGTGCCAGCTGCAGGCTTTCTGGAATGCGGCTAGGGAAACCTCATGGCTTAAGCGGAATGCGGACATCAACTCCTGCCACGCGCGCTCTCCGGCGGTGCCGTCTGCGACACTGAGCAGGGTGCCGTAGACGTCGAAAATGACGGCTTTGATTCCGGCTGGCTGGGGCGCTGGCGGGTCCATGACGGCCTATTGGCTCCGCCGCATGGCTGAGTCCAGAGCCGAGACTGCATGGCGGAATTGATCGTTCTCCTTCATCCGCCTTTCAATGGAGCGACAGGCGTGCATGACGGTGCCGTGGTCCCGGCCACCGAAGGCCTCGCCGATTTCGTAGTAGGAGGCTTCTGTCATCTCGCGGGCCAGAAACATGGCGATCTGGCGAGGCAGGGCAATATTTGCCGGACGCTTCCGGCTGACCATATCAGCAAGCCGGATGTCATACTCGTCTGCCACGCGGCGCTGGATGCGGTCAATGGTCAGGCTGTTTCTGGCCTCCTGTTGAAAGAGGTCCCGCAGCAGGGGTTCGAGCCCATCGAGCGAGGTATTGCCATGGAGTGAGATCCATGAGGCGACCCGCACGAGGGCCCCGTGCAGGCGGCGGACGTTGCTGGTGATCTTCCGGGCGAGGTGGTTGATGATGTGGTCGGGAACCGTGACCTGCATGAACTCCGCTTTTTTACGCAATATCGCGATGCGGGTTTCCTCGTCCGGAGCGGCCATCTCGGCTGTCATGCCTGCCTCAAAGCGGCTGACAAGGCGCGCTTCTAGGTCGCGGATTTCACTGGCAGGACGGTCACTGGAAAGGACGATCTGGCGGTGTCCCTCCATGACAAGGGAGTTGAAGGTGTGGAAGAATTCCTCCTGAGACCGTTCCTTGCCTGCGAAGAACTGGATGTCATCAATGAGGAGGGCATCGGCAGTTCGGAATCGCTTCCGGAATTTGACAATGCTGTTCGTCTGCAATGCGGCGATGAACTGGTTGGTGAATTCCTCGCTGGTGATGTAGATGACCTTGGCGTTAGGCTTTTTTGCCAGAATAGCAGCGCCGATGGCTTGCATCAGATGGGTTTTCCCGATGCCGACCCCGCCGTAGAGAAAGAGGGGATTATAGGCGCGTCCGGGTTTCTGGGCGCAGGCGATAGCGGCAGCGTGGGCATACTCATTGCTGCGGCCAACGACGAAGGTCTCGAAGTTCAGCTTCTGGGAAAGGCCGTCGGCGGCGGGGCGCTCAGGATCCAGTTCGATGGGCGGGGCACTCGTCTCTGCGGGCTCTCTGGGTGGGGTTGTCAGGGCTGGGGCTGGCAGGGGAGGCGCGGCGACGACGTTCGCTGCGGTGGGCTGCTGGGCGACGGTGAGTTTGATGTCCGGCTGCGCGCCGGTGAAGCTTCCAAAGGCGGCCTTGAGGACGCCTAGGTAGTTCATTTCAATCCACAGCTGATGGATGGAATCGGGAACGGTGAGCCGGATCGCCTGATCGCTGGCCTCTGTGAGCGTGACTCCGGAAAACCAGCGGGACCATGCATCGCCACTGATACTGTTGCGGATGGTAGCGGAGACGTGTTGCCAAAGTGAGTTGAGCTGGTCGTTGTTGGGCATGTGTGAAGAGCGAAATTGCCGTTCCTGGCTCGGCGCCGGCCATCCCCCCGAATGGCG
>JAYVJI010000035.1:0-2768 GCA_043769435.1 Verrucomicrobiota bacterium | reverse complement strand
AATAAAATAGGCGCTGAGTTCATCGAACTCTATAACCCGTTTCCCACAGCGATCAATCTCACGGGCTGGAGATTCAGCAGCGGAGTCAACTACACATTCCCGTCAGGGACCATGCTTCCCGGGGGTGGATATCTCGTGGTGGCGCAGAACCCCGCCACTATTCAAGCCCTCTGGGGGGCCGCCGCGCTGGGGCCATGGACGGGTGGGCTCAGCAGTGATGGCGACACGATAGTCCTCCGGGACCATGCCAATCTTAAAGTGGATGAAGTTTCCTACGGAACCAGCACCCCATGGGCGACCGCCGCCAACGGGGAGGGACCATCGCTGGAATTGATCAATGCATCCCTCGACAACGATTTAGGTAGTCATTGGAAAGCCTCCACGGCATCGACTCCTGCCACGACCTATGTGGCCCAAAACTCGAGTGGGTGGCATTACCGGCCAGGAAGCAGTGAAGCCTCCAGCCCCATCACGGCATGGAGCGCCAATGGCTTTACCGAGGATCCCACATGGCTAACAAATGGCGTGGCACCCATAGGGCTCTTCAAAATCAACAACAATGCCTCTAGCGCCACCTTCGCGGAGACTGGTGTGACGCTGGGCACCCAGCTCACGGCAGCGGTCACCGGCCTTGCCGCAGACATGGCCACCTACTCCAACAGCACCGTCGAAGTAGCGAACAATTTTACCGTGAACTATCAGTCGGTATTCTTCCGCAAGGAATTCACCGTCACCGGTGCCCCCCCCGCAGCCCTCTTCCTCCGCGTCATGCACAATGATGCCGCCATCGTCTACATCAATGGCGTGGAAGTAGCCCGCTTCGGATTTGCACCTAATGCTCCGGCCAGCCCCCCATTCAACTATGACGCAATATACGAACGCGGAAATGATCCCTGGAGTGAGTTGATTTTGACCAACGCGGCAGCCTATCTCGCAGCCGGGACCAATGTGCTCTCCATTCAGGGCTGGGCCAATGACCCGCGGCTCCGCGGCGGAGTCGACGGCCAGGAGGTCGCGGCACTCTATAATGTTTTTGATTTTGCCATTGATGCTCAGCTCTCCACTGCCGGGCAACTCAAGGCCAGCCCCGGCGCACAAAATGCAGTGTTCGCGACCAATGCCGCCCCGGCTGGGCGGGACATCACCCACACACCACGGCAACCGGATTCCGGCGACCCAATCGTCGTCACCGCCCGTATTTCCGACCGCCAGGGTATCGGTTCCGTGCAGTTGAAATATCAAATCGTGGCCCCTGGATCTTTCATTCCCGCCGCAGAGCCCCGCACCAATGCTGAAATCCTGAATAACATCGTTGGCAATCCCAATTACCCCAAATTGCCAGCCGCTGCATTCGAGAACCCGGCAAATTGGATCACCATCAACATGACTGATGATGGGAGCACGGGTGGAGACACAGAAGGCGACGGGATTTTCACTGCCATCATTCCACCCCAGCCGCACCGGACCCTAGTGCGCTACCGTGTTTTGGCGACAGACCTGACCTCCGCTGCGACGCAGTTCCCCGCCACGGATGACGCCTCGGGCAATTTCGCGGCCTTTGTTTACAATGGGCTACCTGCCTATACCAATGGCAGCTTTGCTTCAACCCCCGCAGATTTGAGCACCCTGCCTGTTTACCAGTGGATCATGCGCAGTGCTGATTTTGATAAGTTGGTGGCTTATAATGGCGCGGATCAATTCGCAAATAACAATTCCCTCAATGTGCTGGAGGCACGGCGTTATTATAACTTCGAGGGAGCCATGGTCTATGACGGTAGAGTTTACGACCACGTCGAAGTGCGGCTGCGCGGGGGTAACAGCAGATATAATGGTGCCGGAAAGCGGCACTACCGCTTCAAGTTTCCAAAAGGCTATGCGTTCAAAGCAAAAGACAACAAGGGTCGCGCCTATCCCCGCGACTGGGAGCAAATGCTCTTCAACAAATTGTTTGGAAACAAAGGCGACTATGACTGGGGCATTCCCTATGTCACCGGGGCCAAACTATGGGAGCTGGGGGGAATTCCTGTGCCGCAAAATCAATGGGTCCATTTCCGCGTGATTCGTAATGCCAACCAGGCGGCTGACCCCACCAGCGGCAATGACTTCTATGGACTCTACCAGGCACTGGAACTGCCGGAGGGAAAGAATTTTCTCGCGGCCCGCAACTTGCCAAAAGGAAACTTCTATAAGATGAGTGATTTTATCCAAAACGGTGAAATGGACGAACGCTATCAGGCACCGGATGCCCCTGACTTTGCAGAGGACTTTGACAACATCCGCTACAAAACTCATTCCACGACTCCTCAGGCGGATATGGAAAAATACATCCACATGCCGATGTGGTATAAATACAATGCTGTGCAGGAGGCCATTCGTCACTATGATATTTTTATGGAGCCGACGGGACGGCATCGCGTCAAAAACCTCTATTGGTATTTTCATCCCGGAGCACTGAATCCAGATGGCAGCCGTGTGAATCCACTGGGCCAGTGCTGGTTCATGCCCTACGACTGGGATGCCTCATTTGGGCCAAACTATAATAGCGGACTGGATCTCGTAAACAATGCGGTCTATAACTTCAACGATGTGCCGGATTCTCCCACATGGCAGCTGCCCAAGCCTGACCGTACGCCCATGAAAATATTGCACAGGAATGCCATCCGTGAGCTGCGCGATCTGGTCTTCCACCGCAATGAAGTGAACCAGCGCGGCCCGGTCGATGACATCCTCGATGATGCCGCCGGGTTGCTGGGTAGGTTCTGGCGCGC
>JAYVJI010000034.1:0-3642 GCA_043769435.1 Verrucomicrobiota bacterium | reverse complement strand
TTCAGTACCAAGCCATGTCAGGCGACATCATCGTTGAGCAGAACATTCACAGCCTAGACATCGTGGCATGGGCCTTCGGCGCTCCCGTCAGGGCAACGGGTATCGGCGCACGTAAAGTAAAGACGGAGCCTGGCGATACCCGGGACCACTACAACGTGTTGTTTGAGTATGCAGACGGCGGTGCCATTTCCTTCCTCTCCAGACAATACAATGCCTGGGGCGCTCAGGGCATGGTGATCAAGAACCGCTTTTTTGGAACCACAGGAGCGCTGGAGACGGAGTTCGGAGGAATGGTGATGCTGCGGGGCGATGCCGCCCGCTCCTACCGGGGCAAAACGGAGAATCTTTACAAGGAAGGCAGCGTCCAGAACGCCCGTATTTTCCGCGAAAGTATCGTGGGCGGGAAATACGACAACCCCTCGGTATCTGGAGCCGTGGATACGAACCTGCTGTGCTTGTTTGGCCGTATGGCTGCGGAGCAAAAGCGGACGGTCACGTGGGACGAACTATTGAAGGACACTCGCCGCATGGAGCCTGATTTATCCGGCTTGAAAGCTTGATCCTAGCTTTACTCAGGTCAGGAAAGCGGCCCAAAAAAACCCGCCATTTCTGCTGGTCCCTCTGGCTCTGGCGGCGAGTTGCGTTCCGGCCCAGTCCCAGATCACTCACTGGGGATATGCTCCATCGCCGAGGCCCTGGCAGCCACCAAAAACCCTGCGCGGTTTATTTCTGGCCGAGTCCTCTACTTACTTATTATTTATTTATTTATTCACGCGCCTGCCAGCCTGAAGACCACAGCGCAGCGAGCAGGGAGATCAAGCAACAGCCATGATTCCTTTCCTGTGCCGGTGACGAGCGACTCAGGAAATGACGGACCGGTGCTGAGCAGGCGGTGCCACTCCCCGGGCGTCACTTGAAATCCATATTGGCTGTAGCTCACTGCCGGATGGAAGTTGAACACGAACAGCAACGGTCCACGCCGGAAGGCCATGATTTTATCCCCGTCATCCGCCTTCAGGAGTTCCGGCAAAGCACCGTCGGCAAAATCCATCACGCGCAACATGGCCGCATCGAAATCCCCTAGGTCCTTGAACCTGAGTTCCGGGGCATCCCTCAAGCTCCACTGACGCCGCGCTTTGGCACAAGACCAGCCATTGCCCTCCCTCGGAAAATCCACCCATTCCGGATGGCCAAACTCATTCCCCATAAAATTCAGGTATCCGTGACCTGCTGCTGCCATCGTGGCCAGCCGGGCCATTTTATGCAGTGCGATGCCGCGATCCACGCGATGGTTTTGTGACGCGCTGTGCATGTCATGATACATGTCCGCATCGATCATTTCAAAGATGAAAGACTTCCCGCCGACGAGCGCCTGATCATGGCTCTCCACATAAGCGATGCCGCGTTCATCCGCGCGGTGATTCCTCAGCTCATGCCAGAGCCAGTTCATGGACCAGTCTTCATCCCGGAATTCTCTGACAAGTTTGAACCAGCACTCCGGCAGTCCCATGCAGAGGCGGTAGTCAAAGCCTATGCCTTCCTCGTCCAATGACGCGCAGAGGCCCGGCATTCCGCTAACATCTTCGGCGATTGTCAGGGCATCGGGCCTAGCTTTGTGGATGAGATGCTGTGCTAGGGTGAGGTAGGTGACTGCGGCCTCATCGACCCGTTCACCGAAATAGTCATCATAGCTGCCAATCGGCGACCCCAGTCCATGGTCAACATAGAGCATGGAGGTCACCCCATCGAAACGAAAACCGTCAAAGCGGAATTCCTCCAGCCAGTAGCGGAGGTTCGACAGGAGGAAGTGGATCACCTCCGGTCTGGAGTAGTCAAAGCAGCGGGAATCCCAGGCAGAGTGATCGCCTCGGGGACCGTCATGGAAAAACTGCCAGCGGCTCCCATCGTAGCAACTGATGCCTTCCACCTCGTTTTTCACCGCATGGGAATGCACCAGATCCATGATGACACGCAGGCCCAGTCCGTGGGCATCATCGATCAGTTGCTTCAGATCCTCCGGGGTGCCAAAACGGGAGGCAGGCGCAAAAAACGACCCCACATGATAACCGAATGATCCGTAATACGGGTGCTCCATGACGGCCATGAGCTGTACCGTATCGTAGCCTGCGGCCTTGATACGCGGCAGCATTTGCGTGCGGAATTCCGTCCATGTGCCCACCCTAGCAGCTTCCAGAGCCATGCCCGGGTGAGTTTCATAGATCCGGATAAACTCAGGAGCCACCGGCGCTGCATGACGCCACGCAAAGGCGGGCAGGTCCCAGACGAGGGCCGTAAACTTCAAGGTTGCCGGATCTTGGTGCATGTAGCGCCCCCAGGCCGGGAGACGCACTCCTCCTCCGCCGGGCCAGTCCATGGAGACTTGATAGTGCTGGCCGTGGATCACAGCGCCGACAGGCAGCAACAGTTCCCATTGCCCGCTCTCAGTGATGCGGCGGGCCTGAAATTCTGGCAGGCGCTGCCATCCGGAAAAATCGCCGGTAAGCCAGAGCGCCACGGCATTCGGTGCCCAGTCCCGGTATGCCCATGATCCATCCGGCTGCCGGTGGAGCCCGAACCACTGGTGTCCCTGAGCCCATTCCCAGAGTGGCTCGCCTACGGTGAGCGCCTGAGCTGTGGCCGCAGCGCGGTGCGCGCGGGCCGTGATAGCAGCAAAGTGCGGCGAGAGCCAGCCGTCATCGTGCAGGCAGGATTGAGTGGCAGAAAGGGACCTTCCGGACGAGGCGCGGCTCATGAGATATTGTAGTGGCCCGGGCCATGACTGCGGGAGACGAGGGGGCGCTTGAGCATGGATTCGTAGATGTCGAAGTATTGGCGGGCGCAGGTTTCATGGCTGAACTCCACAGCGCTCTCCTGCATGATCCTTGAAATGTGTGCCGCACGGACCGCTTCCGGCTGTGCATGGAACGCCAGGGCGCTGTCGATCGCCCAGCGCAGGCCTGCTGCTCCATAGATTTCAAAGCGAAAACCATTCCCGGTATTGTTATCCATATCAAGGTGGTGGACGGTATCCCACAATCCGCCCGTGGCATGAACGATGGGAAGTGTGCCATAGAGCGGACTGATCATCTGGGGCAGGCCGCAGGGCTCGAAGAGCGACGGCATGATCATGAAATCTGCCGCCGCATAGCCCAAGTGGGAGAGCTTTTCGTCGAAATCCACCACAGCCACGCGTGAGTAGAGGTCGAACTTCCTGACAATATCATGGAAATGCGCCTGGTGCGGGCCATTGGCCACCACGGCCACCTGCAACGGACGGTCGCGGTAGTCATCCACCAGTTTATGCAGGATGTCGGTGAAGAGTTGCGGACCTTTCTGGACCGGGTCCAGACGGGACGGCCACAAAAACAGAGGCGCATGTGGATTCACATCCAGATGCATCTGTTCCTGAAATGAACGCTTATTCGCAGCCTTGCCCGCCATATGGTCCGCCGCTGAATAGTTGGCGGCCAGCATTTCATCAGTGGCTGGATTGTAGGAAGGATCAGGGGCATTGAGCACCCCCCGGGCGCAGCCAGCGTTTGCCTTGGAGGTAAGCTCGCGCCGCACACTGTCCGGCACCACACTATGCCAGCCCTGAGTGATCTCCCACAGAAAGCGCGGACTCACAGTATTGATGTAGTG
>JAYVJI010000033.1:0-2932 GCA_043769435.1 Verrucomicrobiota bacterium | reverse complement strand
GAGGACACTAATGCGATCTCCAATTGGCAGGTCATTTTTCTATTGGAGAATACGCCCGCCACATTCACCGCTCAAACCACAACGGGCACCATCAATATCACTGGTGGTATCCAGACGGACAGTCCGCTGACCGGGCCCGGGGGAGCGGCCTCGCTTATTCTCAACCTGCAGCGCGATACCCGCGGACTGATCCGCCTGAGCCCCCGCGCTGCCTGGGTGGAGTCCATCATGCCTGACCGCATCAGCCTGGGCTCGCCTGCGACCTTATCCTATCCCCGCATGTAATGAATACTAAATCAAAACAAAGTAAAGCTTCAGGATACACACTGGTAGAGGCGCTGGTAGCAGCGGGTATTCTCACAGCTGCAATGGGAGGGGCATCTGCGCTCAGCATGGCGACTGCGAGGCAGGAGCAAATGAGCCGGGACCGGGCGGCCGCGCTGCACTATGCGGAAAGTCTAGGCCGCATCTGGCAGCTGGGAGTGAATTCAACCGCTATCCTCGTGACTCCCAGAAACTATGACGGCACACCCATGACTGCGAACGCCCCGGCCGCATCCAGCGTCCTGCTGCCTGTAGAAACAGGCCCGCCTGTCATAAGCCAGGGATCTCTGGAAAAGGTCACCATCACCGTGTCCTACAAGCCATATTTCAATACGTCCATGGGAACCCAGCCAACTGCTACGGTATCCCTTGATGTCTATCGTCCTCAATCCAGTCACCGCTGATACAACTATATGATCAAGAAAGTCACCCTGACAAATGTCAATACCGGTCGTAACACCGAGATCCTGGTCGATACGGATGATGATGCCAAGGCACTCATTGGTTGCGGCAAGGCACCCAATGAAGTAGCACGGATAGTTTCTATTTCCGGTGTCGATGAGGCGATCCACCGGCTCAGCGTGAAGAAACCGAGTCTGGATGACCGCGTCAATCTGTTTGGAGGCGTGGCCCGGTGTCTTGAGCGGAATATCTCGACTATTAAGAGCTTTGAGCTTCAGGCTAACCGTGTTAAATCCCCCAAATACAAAGGCGTCATCGCGGATATATCCGCCCAGATCAGTCAGGGCGAGAAGGTTAGCGATGCCATGGGGCGCCACCACCAGTTGTTCGGAGCCGCCATGCTGGCTTTGGTGCGGGCCGGCGAGGAAGCGGGCCAGTTGCCGGAGGTATGTAAACGGATCGCCAAGGGCCAGAAGAATACGCTGAAAATTCTTAAAAAATTGAAGAGCGGAATGATCTACCCAGCGATCGTTCTAGTGATCGGGATCGGAGTGATTATCACCATGAGCATGACATTGGTGCCGGCGCTTGAGGGGCTCTACGGTCAGTTTAACAGTGAACTGCCTGCTGCCACCAAGTTCATGATGACTTTATCCAATATACTTTTGACCCAGCCATGGTTGGTGCTCATTCCTATAGTCGGGGTCATGGTGTTTTTCAAAAACTGGGGTAAAATCTGTAAGAACACGACGGTTCAAAGGATATTTTTATTCCTTCCCATTGTCGGAAACATTGTGCGCAAGTCTTCCGCGGCTGTTTGTTTCCGGACGCTGGCGATGTTGATCGAATCCAATGTTCGGGTCAGCTCTGCTCTGAAAATCACGGGCGAGAGCGCACCGAATATTTCCCACCGCGAGTTTTTCGCGGCTGTCCAGACTCACATTGAAGATGGGTTGAGCCTTCATGAGGCATTCCTGCTGGAGTCCCACCGACTCGGTGCGGACGGGCGTTCGATTTCGGGGCTGATGCAGCTCTCAAGTGAGACAGGATCCTCAACGGACATGCTGGAGGAGATAGCGGATGATTATGAGGACGAGCTGGATGTTATCGGCAGTCAAATTGACAAGATACTCGAGCCGATCACCATCATCGTCCTCGGTCTCATGGTGGGTTTCCTCATTTACGCGATTTACTCACCGATGTTCGGCCTTGGCAAGGTTATCCTGCCTCCGAGCAAGGTGCTGAAGAAGGGCGCAAAGTAGAGCTTAGATTAGATCTTACGGGCACATAAAAACCTGCTGCCGGTGTCGCCGGCAGCAGGTTTGCTATTTCCCAGTCCAGAGCCATTTGGATGGGCCTGGTGCCGGGATTGGCAGAGGTAGCATCAGTGGCTGGGATCAGCCCTCAGCAAAAAGGGCTCCCAGTCTTTCACTCCGTGGTGATTCCGGATGAAGGCGGTAATAGGGAGTTCCCGTGGCGGGGAGGGCTTCCTCAGAAGGTGGAGACCAGCCTCATCCGGGGTGCGGTCAGCCTTCCGGTGATTTACGGTTTTATGCGCGAGCACGCAGTTTTCCCACGTGCTGCGTCCGCCGCGGGAGACCGGCATCACGTGGTCGATACTGCCCTCTCCGGGCGTGAGCCGCCGGCCCGTGTATTGACAGACTCCTCCGTCGCGCTCCCAAAGGCCACGCAGTCCGAACTTCAAGCGCTTACGGGGGACCTGCGCGTAGCGGCTAAGAACGACTACCGTAGGGACCCGGACAGCGCCACGGACGGTTCCCGCGCTGCTCTCGCCTTCACGGACGGGAAGGGATAGCCAGTCAGTCCAGGACACGGGCTGCATGTCACCCTCGCTCATATTCAGGGCACGGGCGCTGCCGGTGGCCATCATGCTGAAGGCTTCAGCGGGTGTCTTTACGGCAATCGCTTGCCAGTGTCGGTTGAGGACAAGTACAGTAGGATTATGCAGTGCATTCATGGATCAATCGGGGGGCGGATGAAAATACCGCTATGAACCGGAGGGGATATTGATATTCATAAACTGGCAGTTGTCCTGCCCTTTTTACTGAATTTTTCTTTTCACCAGTTTTTACGAATTTCATGAGAGTACTAGCCATCGATCCTGCCCTGCGCAATGCAGGCTGGGCCGTGCTTCAGCGGGAAGGTAAACTGAACCGGGCCATTGCCTGGGGAGTATTGCGGAATC
>JAYVJI010000032.1:0-5533 GCA_043769435.1 Verrucomicrobiota bacterium | reverse complement strand
CTGTCGAAATTTATATCGTCAGACTATTGTGCATCTATACCTTAGTAAATCATTTTCGGGTCAAAATTGACACAAACTCAACCCAGTGAGGTTAAGTCTAAATGAACGCCAAATGCGCCGCAGCTTCTGCATCCCGGTGGTGCCATGAACTGACGGTTCCCGGATCAAAGCGATCGCCTGCGGCGGCGGCCCAGAGACTGCTTCATCGCCGTGGTATCAAACGCAGTCCGCAGCCAGTTTACTTCCGGAGCTTTGCCGGGAGTCAAAACGATCTCCATGATATCATATCGCCAGGAGATGTCAGGCATACCCAGTTTTTGGAGCCATGAGGAAGCCCCTCTGACGATCAGCGCCTGCTTTTCCGGCGTAACGGCCGAGCCGGGGCGGATCATGGGCGTGCCGGTGCGGGTTTTCACTTCACAAAAAACTAGCACTTTCTGATCACGGCAAACGATGTCCACCTCGCCGCCGCCGTCCGCCCGATAGTTGCGATACAGGATCCGGCACCCTTGCGCCTGCAGCCAGCGGGCCGCGATGTTTTCTCCATGGTGCCCTACCTGATCCCGGGACCATTCCTCATGTTGCGCAGGAGTCCAGGGATTCCGCAGCAGCGGGCTCCACCGGGCAGTCAGGAGGCGCAGCGCTTTCACACAACAGGCTCACTCACTCAGCATCACCACAAAGATCAGCCTGCCGCCACGCCAGGCAGGGCCACCGAGAAAAACCGGGCGGCCCGCCTGGATCACCGTGTCAGATTTGACCAGCACTTTCTTATCCTGCCAGAGCTGCAGGTGCAGATTCACACCGCCGCCCTCCGCTGGCCCGCGTGAGTCCATTTTTAAACAAAGATCCTTACTGGGCACGACCCATGACTCATATTCCTTGAAAACTTTTTGCGTGTGCTTTCCGATCAGGTGGAAGTGCTTTTGCTTATAGACCTTTCCCAGCCGGGCTGAAATATCTGTTAGGACCGCTGGTTTGATCTGGACTTTTTCCTCTTGTTCCGGTGCGGTTGCTTCGTCGGAGGCATAGAACAGCATGCCGTCCACCTTGGCATCCGCAGCTGCCGCAGCTGCCGTGGCCGTGGCTGCGGGCTGAGCCGTTGCTGGCGGAGCAGGAGGCTGGGCGGGGGCAGTCTCCGGCACGGGCTTTGCAGCCACAGCGGACTCTCCCGGCTCAGGCGTCTCCTGCTGCTGGGCTGGCAGGAGGGGGCTCAAGATCACCAACAGCGTTAGGGTATTCAGCAGGCGTTTCATGGCTTAGTGGAGAATGCTGATACGGGGAACTTCACGTCCATCTTTGCTAAGCACCATGACCGCCTCACCCGGACGTGCTGCGGCGAAAAGAACATGGGGCTGCCCGGGCGCCGGCGGCTCGCTGTTAGCGATGTCGAAGGCTCTCACTTCCCGGTCGTTCGGCAGCGCATCCAGATTGTCCAGATCAATGACCGTGGCGCCCGCCTCCTCACTGAAATAAGAAGTAGCGACCACCCGGGGATCCGGAGCGTACAGGTTGCTCGCTGCGGTGGCCGCACCCTGCTGATGGCGCGTATTCCACAACATAAACCCCGCAGCGACCAGCGCCGCTGAGGCCACAGGCGCAAACCACGGCGCACGCAGCCTTTCAAGCCATGATGTACCACTGCGCCGCAAGGGCGGCACTGCTGACGTCCGGCGGATTTCACTCATGACGCTGCTGGTGAAAAAATCAGCCGAGGGTGGTTCCTGGGAAGATGGCAGGTGTTCACGCAACAGGTTTCCCAGACTCATGGCCGCACGGCGTTCGGTTTCCAGTGCCGGGTGCCGCGCGCTGCGGGATTCGATGTGCGTGTTTTCTTCCGCAGTGGCCACGCCGTCTATCCAGCGGGTCAACAGTTCTTCAGTTATGGCGGGTTCCTCTTTCATAGTATTGGTGGTGGTCAGGAAAGGGTCATGGATTGGTAAACGTCCTGCAGCAGGGACTGGAGGCGCTTCCGGGCATAAAACAGCCGGCTCATCACCGTGCCTATGCTGCAGCCAGTGCTGTCTGCTATTTCCTGATAGGAAAGGCCCTCCACTTCCTTCAGTAAAATCACCGAGCGGTGCTCAGGGCTCAGGTCAGCCAGCGCCTCTTGTATGCGCACGCCCATTTCACGGTGGTGCAATGCCTGATCCGGCGGCGCGTGGCCGCGGGGCACCGTTACAGCACCGGCTGCTGGAGCGGATTGCAGCGCGTCATCAAACTCCGTGCCCGGCTGAATGCGGCGCTTTCTCAGCCAGTCATATGTCACATTGTGAGCGATGCGGTAAAGCCATGTGAAAAACTGCGCCCGGGCCTCAAACCTAGGGAGAGCCCGCCACGCCTTGATGAAGGCTTCCTGCGAGAGGTCCCATGCATCAGCGTCATTGCCAGTCATGTTGAGTATCATGGCGTAAATTTTTCCCCGGTAACGGTTAACCAGTGTTTCAAAAGCAGCCATGGAACCCTGCTGGGCACGCACCACCATGATGGAGTCAGCCACTTCTGCTTGATGCACTGCGGCATCGGAAGCAGTGGCTTCCATCATTGGCAACGGTCCTGTAAGCACGGCATCCACGTGCTTATCGGACGGATTCGGGACTGGATTATTCACGGTTTTGGTAAATTTCTCCCGATCTGTATACCTCACAACGGGCCGGGGCAAGCGCCGGGTCCATTGCTGCTAAAACATTCAAAATATTCCCCGATAGCGGATTTCTGCTGTCTTTTTTCCGACAGATCCGGTAAACGAGCCCGTCCACCGCCTGATCCAACAGGACATTTTCACACGATTCCCTATTCCTTTGTCATGAAACACCTTCCCTCAGTTTTGGTTGCTGTCTGCACACTGCCGCTCCTCGCTTGCGGGCAAAAGCCTGCGGACAAGCTCCCACCAGCCCCGGCAAGCTCAGGGCCAGTAGCAACAGCAGTGGAAAAGCCAGCTCCTCTGGAACCACTAGGCGAAACCCTAACGGATAAAAACAAAGCAGCTGTAGAGACACTCAGGGAGGCTTTCACGGTGCTCAATGCCTATGCGGAAAAGCAACGAGTCACCGGACCCAGCCCGCTGATGAAGGAGATGGCGGCAGGATTCTTGGCCATCAAAACCACAGACCTCCCAGGTGATCTGGCCGCCGCCGTTGACAGCTCCAAGCCAGGCTTTGCGAAGCTGGCCTCACTGGCCGCCGGGTTTCCTGACGGCATGCCTGCCGATCCACAGGGCATGATGGCATACAGCGCCGCCCACCCGGAGATGGGAGCCCAACTGGCCACAGTCCTGCTCAATCTCAGCAAAGAAATGCTGACCATCCACCCGATGATGGAACACCTGAAAAAAACAGCCCATAAATACGGTATAGAAATGCGCGAATAGCCCGCCGTCATTACCTCGCCCTCGGCGGCAGCCTAGAACCCGAAGTCGATTTCCAAAGCCCATTCTACACCGCAGAAGACTATCGGGAATTTGCAAAATACTCCACCGCAACAGCCAGATCATGAATCTTCCACCCTCCATCATTGAGGTCCTGCAAACCTTCGCCCGGCATCGCCTTCAGGCCCTGCTCATGGGCGGGCAGGCCTGCAATTTCACCGATCAGTTGTGGCAATGAGCTGAGTCCATTTGGCAGGACCTGATGGAGGTGGATGGCGGGGCTAGTGTTGATGACGGTTATGGAGATTTTTCGCTACAGCGAGATCATGCTCCAAGTCGTGTTCGTCCCCTTCTTACGCGGCGACACCCCACCTGCCCAACTCAAATAAAAAGTGGACGCGGGGCATATCAGCCAGTTCCGCAGCCTGCCCAGATGTCACCCGCCCCGTGTCAAAAAGTTTCACCGCCATGGCCATTCGTGCCTCGCGCTCAAATTCGTGGTTTGATAAGTGCAGGGCTAGCGGAAGTGAATCAGGATAAGGGATGGACAACATTTGCATGGTGGTCAGTAATCCTTGGAAGGCAAAGTGCAAGCTATGTCAGGCTAGGTCGCTAAGGTATTTGATCCCTGAACGTGGGCAGCCATACGTCGTTGGAGTGGAAGGGGGTGGCGCAGTGGGAGGGGCAGGAGTTCGTCTCCAGCGTGCGGACGTTGACGCTGGCCACGGTGGCGGGCGGGCCGACTCCGGTGGCGACGGCGGGCGGGCAAACGACGGCTTCCCCATGGGTGGATCTCACTTGACTTGGGTAGCAGTTTTGACATCAATACTGCTGGGTTTCCGGCTGGCAGCTACGATATCTCAGGCACCTTCCGTTCCTCCTCAGTCAGCAACACGATCATAGACGATACAATTTCAGGAGCCAACACAACTTCCACAGGCGCGGGTTGGGGGAGAACTGGCCAGTTTACTTTGCAAGCCGCCCGAGCATTACCTGCTCCTTCTCTGTTAGCCCTGCTTCTGTATGCCACGGCCACACTCAGCCATGCGGTTCCCATCAACGAAACCTACGCCTTCAATAGACTGACGACTGCTGGAGCCGCCAGCTACCAATATGATGCCGCTGGGAACCTGTTGCAGATGACCTCCCCCGGCACCCCGGATCTATTTGTCACGCCAACTACGTCGCCAAAATCACCATCGACGGGCACTCTACCACCCCCCAATACAGCAAGGAAGAACAGAGAGTGTTCTTCCTCGGAAATTTCCCCCGAAGGCAGCGCAGAACTCACTGCCGGCGGTCAGTTCGGCCCTTTGGGTAAAATTTTCCCCGAAGAAGCCGCAGAATGGGCCAAGTCATTCAATGTTAGCCCGGACGACTGCGTGGCCTTCCGCATGGAACGCGAAGGTATCCGGGCTGAGCTTGTCGGGCTGAGCTTGTGCTTTTCAAATCTGACGATACATACCTCATTCTCCGCTGCAACAACGTCCGGCAGATGGCCGGTGACATTTCCCAACCATGACTACTGTGAGTAATCCCATTTCACTCCTCATCCGCAGGCTCGTCCTCATCGTCGCAGCTCTGGGCCTTGCCGTCCCGTTGCGGGCAGCCGTCTATAACGGCAATGGCTACCAGTGGCGGTTCTTCAACTCCACCGCTGCGCCATCACCATTCGGCTTGCTAGAGCGTGTCGTGGACCCTCTGGGAAAGAACGACCTCCGCGTCGCCTATGATAAAAATGGCCGCAAGACCTCCGTCCGCGATGCATTGGACCGCACCACCTCCTTCAGTTATAATCCCGCTGGCACCCGCACCCTCACCACCTCCATGGGGAGCCGCTCCACTACGGACACCTTCGACCGCAAGCTCCGCCGCATTTCCACCCGCAATGCCCTGAACCACACTGCCACTATGGAATACGACGACTTCGGCAATACCACTGCCACCGTCGATCCCCGAGGCACCCGCACGGAGATGACCTACGATGCCCGGTCGAACCTCCTCTCCAGCAGAAACATCCCGCTGAATCTCGAAACGAAGTGGATTTACGGCCACTCCCTCACCCATCCCTCCATACCTGCCGGTGGCCCGCCGTCTCGCGCAGCCGCTTCCCGCACGCAAGACGCCGCATGACCCTGACATGAGCCGCCGCGCGGATTGCGGGAT
>JAYVJI010000031.1:0-5959 GCA_043769435.1 Verrucomicrobiota bacterium | reverse complement strand
CATCACCGCACCATCAGCTGCCGGAGCACCGAGCAAAACTCGTCGGCCAGAGCCTGCAGTTCCTCCGGCTCATGCAGGTAGCCCCCCCCTGTGATGGCGATCTCCATGGCGCCGCTTTTGACCATGGCCGTGAATTCCATGGCATACTTACGGTCCGCTGCCGCCCCCCGGGAAGCTCCAGTATTTTCCGGTGCGATACTGAAGAGCGTCGTTTCCCCGGTGATCGCCGCGTCCCCCCCCGCATAGTGAAACAGGATTCCCGGCTCTGTATTGGAAAGGGCAAGCCCCTTGTCCGAGCAGCAGAGTGCCCCAAAGCCGGATCCATCTCCCGGCGTGCGGGCCAGAGCCTCCTGCGCGGCCTTGATGAGCGCAGCGGCATCCGCTTCCACAGGCACCGCCACGACAACAGGATAGAGGCAACTGAACCAGCCCACACTGCGTGAAAAATCCTGACCCTCCAAGCCAAGCCTGCGACCGCTGCCATTCATCGTAAACGAGCACACAGGCTGCCTGGAGCGGGCCGTGAGCACAGCCGCGAGGGCCGCCACTAGCAAAGCCCCCGCATCCGCATGCCACACGGCGGCAGCACTCTGTTCCAGCAGCGCGGTCTCCGCCACGGACAACGCATGGGTCACGGTAAAGGCGTTCCCCTCACTGTTAGCGCCATGTTCCTGACCCTCCGGCCCTGCCTCGGGAGTGGCCGCAGCCTGCTGTTGGATTTCCTGCCAAACCGGCAGCTCCGCTTCTGCTGATGCGGACTGCGGCCATGCACAGGTCGCTAGGGCGTAGTCAGTATAGTTCACCGGTGCCCGCGGCAGAATCACGGGACGGTGCGCCACTTCCTGCCGGTAGGCTGATTCCAGATCTTCCAGAAACACCGACCATGAGGCACTATCCACACAGAGGTGATGCACAGCGACCATGAGCCGACCCGGACGGTCATCCCCGCAGTCCAGATACGTCGCCCGGATGACCGGGCCGAACTCAAAATTCAGCCGCGCCTGGGTGACCTTGCACGCCCGCTCGATCTCACGCTTCAGCCGCGCATCCGCATGGCCGGACAGATCGTGGATGGTGAGTATATCATCCTCATGCGCAGGATGAAAGCATTGCTCCCAGACCTGACCCCGGCGGGTAAACCTCAGCCGCAGCGCAGCATGGTGATCCACCACCGCAGTCAGCGCCTGCCGCAAGGCGTCAGGGAACAGCCGCTCACTAACATTAAACAAAAATGCCTGATTCCAGTGATGCGCGTCATTCAACTCCTGGCCAAAAAACCAATGCTGCATGGGAGTGAGCGGAAAAGCAGCGACCGGCTGCGGCCCGCCTGCTCTTTTTTCCTGAATGGACGTTGGTGTTTTGACTGTATTCATAAGCGGATTACGGGTTCACATTTCGATCAAAAATCATTCCTGCGGTCGCGCACAGCCGGAAAGGACGCCCGCCAGTCAGCCACCATGGCTGGAGAAACTGCCGCGCGGATCGCTTCAGCGGAATCGCCGGCCTCTGCCAGGATCTCGCCTCCCGGGCCAATAATAAGGCTCCCGCCGCGGTAGCTGAACCGGGGATCAGCTCCGGCCCGGTTCACTCCGACCACACAGGCCTGGTTTTCAATCGCCCTAGCCTTCAGCAGCAACGTCCAGTGGTCATGACGCGCCACCGGCCAGTTGGCGCATACCGCGAACAGCGTCGCGCCCTGCTCCAGCGCACGGCGGAATAACTCCGGAAACCTCAAGTCGTAGCAGATGAACGGAGCGACCATAAATCCATTCCAGGGAAAGAGCACGATCCGGTCACCCGCAGGCCAGGAATTCTGCTCGCCCGCACCAGTGAAGGGCTGGAGCTTCTGATAGCGGGTCAGCAGGACACCGTCCGGCCCGTAAACCACAGCTTCATTTGCCCCGCATCCGCCCGGTGCGCGGGCCAGCCCTGCCATCAGGGTGATCCCCCAGCGCCGGGCACTGTCAGACAGGAACGCCTCCGTTATGCCCACCCCCTCAGTAGCGGCGGCTACATCCAGCGAAAACCCGCTCGCGAACATTTCAGGCAATACCACCAGCGCCCCGGCCCGGGGACGGCTTCGATCCAAAAGCTCACGCACCGATGCGAGGTTCCGTTCCCGGTCCTCCCACACGATGTCTATTTGCATTCCTAGGATCTCCTGCGCCTTCATTGCCATAATTTATCACTGATTATGGAATTCGCAATAAATATTGTTATTGCTTTCTTAGATTCGATGGAGTATTATTATTACAATACCCGTAATTTAACTTCTATTAGACAATTTCCAGATCAAAAATATTCTCCAAACTGAAATGCAATTTACAATTTTACCATAAAATCCATGGACAGTTTTCCAGTCTGTGGTAAAATTAAGTCGCACTGATAAGAACTTCCCTAATAACTGGAATGCACGCTACTTCTCATACCGTCTACGACAACTACAGCCGCAAGCTCTGGCACGCGGGATTGCTGTTGCTGCTCACGGGAGTGGCCGCCGCGCAGATTCCCAAGCGCAGTGCAAAAGGAATGCCGCAGCTGGAACCACTGGATTCACCTGTCGCGATCACTCCGGCTACCACCGGGGCGTCCAAGGATGAGGCATCACTGCTGATTCCGGGAGAAGGACAGGAGGAAGTCCGCCGTGCAGAGGTCGCAGAAAGCAGCGCACCTAAAAAGCCGGCGGCCAATCCCTCTGGAAGGACCACCGACTACAGCGCCCCGCTCGGGCCCGTGCGGCCACTTTCTCCCCTCATGCCGGAGGGCCCCCTGAGCGGTGAAGGGGCCTCTGCACAGGAACGGCAGGAACAAGGTTCGCTGCCTGACAAGGCGTGGCAATTCTCCATCGAGACCCGCTTTATCTTTGATGACAACATTTATCTGGCATCCGATACGCCTGCCATCCCGGGCGGGCGCGGCAAGGTCAGCGACACAGCTATCCTCGTCAGCCCGGGCGTCCGCTATCAGCATGGAGATGTGGCGGGTAAAAAGGGAAGCTACGCCCTGATCTCCTATAGCCCTTCGGTTAGCTATTTCACAGGCGGCACGGCGGACACCGCCCTTGATCATAACCTCAAGCTCGATGTCCAGAAGCAATGGGGAAAGCTGGCGATTGGCTTCGACGGGAAGTTCCAGCACCTGACCGGCGCCACGGCTGAACTGAGCGACCGCGTGACGCGGAATGAATTCGGGGCCAGAGTGCGCAGCACCTATGAAGTCAGTGACCGGACCAGCCTCCAGGCCAGCGCCGGATACATGGGCACCCAATATCAACAAAGCGGGCTAGCCAGCTTTGATGAATTCCTAGCTGAAACCACCGGATACTATGAACTCACAGGCCGCACCAAAGCTGGAGTCTCCCTCGGTGCAGGCAGACTCCAGTCAGATGGGTTCGGTGCCCAGACCTATCAACGAGCCTTGCTCCGCGCGGAAAACCAGCCCGGAGGCAAGGTGACCTTCACTGCCAGCGGCGGACTCGAAGTGCGGGACACCCCGGCTGGCAACTCCTCCACGCCTGTATTCAATGCCGGAGCCCACTGGCAAATCACAGACGGCACCAAAGCCTCCGTGCAGGTCAGCAGGGAGATCACCGCCAGCGGCTCCCTAGCCGGAGACAACGTCAACAGAACCGGCACCACCGTCAAGCTTGAGCAGCGACTGGGCGGGCGGCTCGCGGCTGGTCTAGACGTCGGCTATGATAATCTGGAATACAGCGACGCAGGCCGCGCCGCACCGCAACAAAACAGTCCCACCACCGGCACCCGCTCCGACGACTACCTCTTCGTCCGCCCCAGCCTCAGGTATGAATTTCTGGCCGGCCGACGGGCCGAGATCTACTATTCGCTCCGCCGCGATAACTCCTCCGTCAGCGACTTCAGCTTTGAATCAAACCAGATCGGCTTGTCCCTCGGTCTGGAATTCTAACACTAGCCCCGCCGCACCGGATCCCATCTTTGACTACGCGCTCATGAATCGCATTTCGATCCTTCTCCTCTGCCTCTTTTCCTCACTGGCTGCCTCAGCACAGAGCAGCGGGGACACCTACCGCCTCCGCGCCGGAGACAGCGTGGAAATCCGCATGGCCCGCCATGAAGACATCACGCTCAAGGGACCGGTGGCCACTGATGGCACCGTGCAGATGCCATTTATCAACACTGTAAAAATCGCCGGCCTCACCCGTGCAGAAGCAGGGGCAAAAATCCGGGCATTGTATGCCGATGGCTGGTTCAAAAAGCCTGAGGTCACGGTAAACATCACTGAGGCCCGCAAAGCCTATATAGACATAGGCGGGGAGGTGAACAACCGGGGACGCTACCCCCTAGACCCTAACTCCCCCATGAGCCTGCTCCAAGCGATCACTACCGCCGGCGATTTCACGACGCGCGCCAACCGCACCATCGTGCTGCTCATCCGCGGCGGCACCACATCGAAGATCAACATCAAGGAAATTATCAGCGGCAAGCGCCGGGATATTCAGCTCCTCGAAGGGGATACCGTGCGTGTCCAGACATCCAACTTTTAAGAAGACGGCCACCGTGAAAGAACCATCCAATCCAGAGCACCTGCAGTTATCACTGTCGCCCCTGCCGTCCCCGGGTATCGCGCCTGCCAGTGCCGGTAGTCCGTCAGCACCAGCATACACTGACGACACGGCAGCCATCGACTTCGGAGCCCTGTGGAATGGATTTCGCCGTTATTGGTGGGTCGCGCTTCTGGTCAGCGGCTGCATAGTAGCGGCTGGTTTCCACCATGCCCGCACAGCCACCAGGCTCTACACCGCCACAGCCGTTCTCCGCCTAGAACAGCAGAGCAGCGCCCTTGTTCCCAGCCTCACAGAAAAGGGTGAGGACCTGCGCTCGCTGGAAATTCTCCGGAGCATGGAACGTTCCATCGTCAGCAATGACGTCCTCCTGAAGATCGCGCGGAAATACGATCTGCACAAAGACCCCGTGCTGGCAGGCCCCAACGCCGCAGCCGGGCTGGCGGATGACGTTATCGTTTGGCTCTTGTCCACCCGTATCACCGCAGAGGTGGACAGGGGCTCACGGCTCATGATCGTGAAAGTGGACGACACTAATCCGGAACGAAGTCTCCAGATTTGCCGTGATGTCATGGAGATGGCAGAAACCCGCACCAGCACCAACAATAAAGCCACCCGTCTGAAGACCCTGGAGGCACTGGAAACAGAGGGCAAAAAAGCCCGCGATCTCCGCGACGCCACACAGGCAAAGATCACAGCCTTCCGCGCCCGGTTCCCTCAACTCCCGCTGGAGGAACGCCCCAGCGACATGAAAACCAACCCCATCGAAGACCGCCTGAAGGCACTGGAAGCCGAGCGCGTAAAGGCAGAGGAGGATGCCGCCAGCCAGATGGCTCTGGCCCAGCGTATCGCGGCAGCGGGCACCAATACCAATGGCCTTCTGGCCATCCCCGGCCTTGCCGTTCAGGAATCAATCGTGAGCCTGCGTAGCCTGCTGGGACAGGCGCAGGCCAAAATGGCAGGCACGGACTACGGTTACAAGCACCCCGTTTACCAGGACATGGCCAAGCAGATAAAGGAACTGGAATCCAGCCTCCTCTCAGCTCTCGTCACCGCAGCCAACGTGGAAATAACCAAGGCAAAAAAAGCGCAGGAGAATGTCGCGAGAGTAAACTCATCGATCAAAGCCGCCAAGGAGCAGCAAAACACCTTTGCCAGCGTCGCCGGGGAGTTCTCCGGCCTCGCCGCTCAATTGAAGGCCGACAACATCGCCGTGGATGCCATCCTCGCCCAGACGGGCATCGAAAGAGCGAACTCCACCTACGCCAGCAGCCCGCTCACGCACGATGCAGAGCCGCTGCTGCCGACCAATCCCACCAAGCCTAAAAAACTGATCATCATGCTGGCCAGCGCCGCCCTAGGAGGCATGGCCGGACTTGCCTCCATACTCATCCTCATGCTGCTGGACCGTAAAGTGAG
>JAYVJI010000030.1:0-5492 GCA_043769435.1 Verrucomicrobiota bacterium | reverse complement strand
TAACGCATCGACTCGCTGGAGGAGCTGCATCACCATCGCCACCAGATCCGGGACGGTGCTGCGCTGCAATTGCTCAAGGTCGAGAGGCATGGTTGATTCGGGCAATACTTAAGCTCTCCGAATAATCTTTCAACCGCTAATCAATTACGACAAAACCAACGGCATCAGATAACGATCGCCCGAGGCACTGTGACTTCGCTGTCGCTGCTGATTTCCTCTGCTTTTTCACTTCCTCTTTTGCAGGAAGCACGCTATCGCCGGAAAATCATTTATCCATGCAACGCCGTCAATTCCTCTCCGCCGCCGCCGCTCTGCCTATATCCGCAGGAACCTCATCTGCCGAGCCGCCACCTGGGGCTGCGGCACAAAAGCCAACCCGCTACAGCATAGGTGTCAGCACTTACTCATTCTGGCATTTCGATGAGAAGACCACGGAGTGGCGGGACATCGAAAAGTGCCTTGAGGCAGCGGCGGAAATGGGATTTGACGGCGTGGAAATCCTGCAGGTGCAGATGCTCGACACAGCCGCCCCGGTGCTGCGGCGCATCAAGAGCAGGGCTTATAGTCTTGGGCTCGCGCTCATGGGGTATTCCACGCATCAGGGATTTGTCAGCCCGGATGGGCCAAAGCGGGAGGAGAATATACAGAAGACTACCAAATTTCTGGAAGAGGCGTACGGATTGGGCATTCCCTGCATCCGGGTAAATACGGGACGCTGGGGTACGAGCAAGGACTTCGATGCGCTCATGGCCAACCGGGGGATCGAGCCAACTCTGGAGGGCCACACAGATGAGGAGGGATTCAAGTGGGTCATCGACAGCTTTGAAAAACTGGTGCCGGAAGCCGAGAAGCGCGGCGTGATCATGGGGCTCGAAAACCATTGGGGCCTCGGGCGCACTCCGGAGGGGGTGATGAAGGTCGTGGACGCGATCAAGTCGCCCTGGCTTCAGGTCACTCTCGATACGGGAAATTTTTTGGAGGATCCCTATGACCGGCTGGCGTTGCTGGCACCGCAAACCGTGCTGCTCCAGGCCAAGACCTATTATGGTGGCGGGCTCTGGTATTCACTTGATCTGGACTACGCGCGCATCGCTGGCATCATGAGAAAAGCTGGGTACCGCGGCTGGGTCTCGCTTGAGATGGAAGGGAAGGAGGACCCGCTCAAGGCTGTCCCGGAAAGTTTGAAAATGCTCCGTGGGCATTTTTCCTGATCGCCGCACTTTTTCATCATCAACCTGCCAACCAACCCGCCAACCAACACAGACCATGGAACTCGAATCACTGCTGGAACCACTACCCGGCGATAATCCTTGCGGTCCCGACCTCGAATACACACCGCCCTGGGATCAAAAATGGGGTGACCTGCAAACCAAATCCGAAGGGGATAAGCGCGATGGCGAAGCGATCCCTCCCCGTTACCCGGAGGTGGAAAATCTGGCCATGGAGATGGCCGGTCAGTGGAAGCACCTGCGCATCGCCGTGATCCTGGCGGAGACCGCCAGCCAGCTGGAGGGATGGAATGGATTTCGCGAAGGCCTCTCGCTGGTGCGGCAGTGGCTGGAGCGTTACTGGGAAACGCTGCACCCGCGAGGTGAAAACGATGCGGAGAACCGGGAATTCCGCGGCCCGCTGGTGGAAGCACTCAATGGGGCTCCGCTCCTTGTGAAACTCCGTAATGTGCCGATAGCGGAATCGATGGGTGGGAAATTCGGCATCGGCCCGCTGGAGCGCTTGGGTGAAGGGGAGCGGAGTGATGAGGCCCGCATGGCCGTGGGAGCTATGGAGCGGACGCCTATTGAGCGCCATGTGGCCAACTATGAAGCGCTCAAAGGCGCGCTCGTGGAGGCCGACGCGCTGGAAGCGATTTTTGACGAGCGTTACGGCTACGGACGCGGTATCAACCTAGCGGATTTGCGGGCGCTGCTGAAGGCTGGTGTCAAAGCGCTAAAGCCATTCGCAGAACCCGAGCAGGCAATCGAGGAGCCCGCAGAAGGCGAAGCCGCGGGCAGCGGAGTGAGTGGCACCGGTGTCCGTGCGGGTGGTATCCAGTCTAGGCAATCCGCCATCGCTCAGCTGGACAGTGTGATCCAGTGGTTTGAAAAAAATGAGCCGAGCAGTCCGATCCCGTATTTGCTGAAGCGGGCTCAGCGTTGCGTGGGCATGAATTTCATGCTGCTTCTGGATGAACTGGCTGCGACTAAGGAAGGAGCGGAGTCGATCCTGAAACCGGAGGCCGCCGCTCATGCCGAGTAATCAGACGCAGCCTGCTTTTGACTTTGCCGCTGCCCGTAGAAAATAGCTCCGGGCATGTTTCGCATATTCGACCGCTACCTGGGCCGCCAGATCATCACCACCACGCTCTTTGCCGTGGTGTTGCTCAGTGTTGTCCTCGTGCTGGGACAGATCTTCAAGAAGCTGCTGGATCAACTTGTGGACGGGGTCATGACCCCGGAACTGTTACTCAAGTTCATAGCCTGTGCGCTGCCGATGTCCCTGAGCATCACGCTTCCTTGGGGTATCCTGACAGCCGTCCTGCTGACATTCGGTCGCCTTTCCGCTGATAACGAGCTGATTTCCCTCCGCATGGCAGGCCTCAGTCTGTGGCGTATTTGTTTGCCTATTTTCATCGTGGCCGGAGCGCTCTCCGCACTCTGCTTTTGGTTGAATACCACGGTGACTCCCAGATCCGCCGCCGTTGCCAGAAAGCTGACGCAGGAAGCGATACTGCAGGACCCCAAGGCCCTCTTCGTCGCAGATAAGCCGATCGACACGCTCAAACGCTACCGGATTTACTTTGAGAAAATGGAAGACGGAGTCATGAAAAACATGGTGATCGCCTCCATGAAAACAGATGCGCAGGATGCCAAGCGTTCCCGCCTCGACCAAATCACTATCGCCCGGGAAGGAGTGCTGTCGGACCAAGACTGGCGAGTGACTAAAACCCTCGAACTCGACCTCAAAGTAACCCGGCTCATGGACCGGCGCTGGCCCGCGCCTGATAAGCAAGGAAAACCTAGGACCGTTCCCGGTCCTCCTGATGTAGTGGAGTATAACACGTCCGAATTTTCCATCCCGCTTTCGGTTGCCAGCTTGGTCGATGGCGGGGCCAGCATCAAAACTAAAACGCTCCCCACTGCTGAACTGGAATCGGCGATCTCTGACTACCCGGCCTTTATTGACCGCGCCCGTCAGGAATCAAAGCGTGTACCCTCGCAGTCTGAATTCCGCACGGAATATCACAAGCGACTTAGTTTTTCCTTTGCCTGCTTTGTGCTGACTTTGGTTGGCATCCCCTTTGGTATCACCGCGCAGCGCAGGGAGACTTCATCAGGCTTCGTCTTTAGTCTCATCGTCGGCATCAGCTACTTTGCGCTGATCACGCTTGGTGATCTTTGGCAGGACAAGCCTGAAATGCATCCCGTCCTCTGGGTGTGGCTCCCTAACGTCTTGTTCGGGGCACTGGGTATCTTTCTCTTTCTCCGTGTTCAGCGCCGCTGACTGGCGGCCCCGCAGTATTCCGTCTCAGGGCTGGAAAATCAGATGTTGAGTCAGATGTCGAGTACGGTCCTGTGTTCAACGAGGCGTCCGCAGCCTGGGCAGGTGGATTCCTCCGCGCCTGATTCGTCATTGAAAACCTCTCCGCAGATGGGGCAGACCCGCCGCCAGCGGTTCAGCCGGGAGTCGCGCCATTTGGCTGCAATGTTGATTCCCAGCCAAAGCGAGGCAAGCAGGAGCAGGACTGCTCCGAGACAGAGGACGATGAATTCAGACAAGGTGGTGGTGATCATGGCTGTGTGACTGTCCAGTTGAGGCGGATGAAAAGCCGGGTGCCTGTCAGGATGCTGGCCGGGCTCTTCAAGGTGACTAGGTCAGTGCCAGCCTGCTGAGGCAGGCTGGAGACCAGAGTCCATGCGGACGTGGTCCACGTGCTCAGGCCAGTGCTTTGCTCCACCATGCAGGTCAGATCATCGGCTCCCCTCCGCATCGGGACGTGGATGGCCGGATAGGTTCCGGAGCTGTCTGTGGTCAGGCTGACGGCTGGGAGGAGCCCAGTATCCGCAGTGGTGGGACTGCCGCCGGCAGCATATTCTATAAGCGGGAGAACGCCGTCGTGATCAGGGTCCTGATTGTTAGCGGTAATACTGTTAGTGGTTTTCCAGCCGGCGAAGGTGTAGCCATCCGTGGAGCCAGGACTGCCGCCCGCGGCAACGCTGCGGCGCCATGCTGATGGATCTCCTGGAGCTAGGGCAGGACGGCGCAGGATGAGGCTTTCACCCGGCCCTCCCTCCGGCCATGGGGCTTTGTCATCGTAGATAAAGCTCAACAGCATGGCTCCGCTGGCAGACAGCAGTGAGAGGTTCTCACCGCCATCATCAAGAGAACCGGTGAACTCGCCTAGGATACGGGGGCCGCCTCCATGCCTGAGAAGGAATGCGGCACGGCGGCTGACGATGACGCCCCGTTCACCGGGTAAGAGGACCGTATCAGTGAAGGTGAAGCTGATGCCGCTGGTGAACCTGATGTCCCGTAGGTTCAGCGGTTCGGCGCCGGTGTTCATGAGTTCGAGAAATTCGAAGTCTTCCTTGTCCCTGAATCCTGCTGCAATCTCCGCCGGGGAGGGAGGCAGCGGCTCAATCATCAATTCTGTGATAACTAGCGGGATGGGTCCCGGCCTCGTGAAGACGGCTTCGTTGAGCGCGCTCCATTCCGTGCCGCGCAGGACGCGGGCGCGCACGGTGGTGGTGAGCGCATTCAATGCGACTGCTGCGCTGTATGATTGGGAGGACGGATGCACCGTGCCGCCGGTTTGTCTGGGGTCCGGCCCATTGAGCGTGTAGTAGACAGTGGTGCTTCCGGTATTCACTTGGCTCATGCTAATCGATGCACCGGTCGCCGGGATGGGACCTCCGTGTTGGGAAAATACCGGTGCATTCACCAGCGGGTAGAGCGGCTTGGTGCCGCTGTCATAACCGCGTAACTGCGAGATCAGCGTCGCTGCACGTCCGGGGCCGGACGCGCTGGCATAGCGGCCGGTGCGGATGAAGCTGTAGAGCCGTTCATTCGCCGCGAGCCAGTCGGCGCGAAGAAAGGGGACGGTGCGCTGCGCGTCGCCCCAGCGTGCTGCTTCACCCCAGATGGCGGTATCGATGATGGCGGCAAAGGCGCTCATCCGGGCGAGCACGGCCGCGTCAGTTAGGAGCCCTGCGTTGAAAAGGAGGCGGTGAGCCCGGTCTGCAAAGGCGATGCGGTATTCGCCATTGGCGGCAAGATCCTCATGCATGAATTCCGGGTTGCTCCGGTTGATGTCGTTGGCTCCCGCCACCGTGTTGGACCATGGCGCGATGGACGCGCCCTTGCCTACCCGCTGCGTGCAGCCCGACTCCAGTCCCAGAGATTGTTCAAAGTCGTGGATGAAAAAGCGGAAACCATTTGTGCCGTTGCGGCGGCGCATTCCAAACCAGTTGTTGGATGCGCCGACATAGTCTGAAACG
>JAYVJI010000029.1:0-3422 GCA_043769435.1 Verrucomicrobiota bacterium | reverse complement strand
CGATACACAAGGTTTTGGTGATAGGAAACCCCTCCTCTATTTCCGACTGAGACAGTCGGACCACGTTCCTTTCACACCAATGTGTCCCGACTGTCTCAGCCGGATTCAACCCAAGCCACAGCCTTAGCTAGCTAGAACTCATTCTCAATCGGAAGACTTCTGTCTCCAAAACTGCATGCAAACACTAACTTAATTCCGAGCATTTTTCAACACCCCACTTCCCAGGTCCTTGGCTCATGCATAGATGCCAATGTTGTGCTGGATTCTCTGGTATTGGAGACCAATCGACAGCCACGTGTCGGGAAAGCTGCCAGTGATCAGGTATTGCGGCTCTGCGATAATGGCGTGCACGGCGGAGTGGGGGCTTGGCACACGCTGCCCGATCGTGGCCTATTCTCATGGAAGACTAAACCCAGCTTCCGTCACCGCTAGCGTCATGGACGCTTTGCCCAGTTCCAGTCATGACCCCTGACGAATTCCTGCTCCCCTTCCCATAGCATGGCGAGGCCGTTCTTGATGTCCTTGAGGCCGGTGGATCGGTCAGAATCGGTGTCGGGCCGCGCTCGGCGGGTGTCCTGCATGGCTTTCCATGTGCCGCCCTTCTCCCGCATCCATTCGATTGCTTCGGCATCGCCCGCCTCGGCCCGGTGTTTTATCCGCTCGTAGGCGGCGTCTCCTTCGGCGTTGTTCAAGCCGGTCAACCTGTGGGCAAAATCCTAGGCTGGAGTTTGAACTTGGAGGGCGGGAGTCGGCATATTCCATAGAGGGCTGCCGGCTGTAGCCGTCCAGTCGGCTCGGGTGGGAGAGGTGGAACAGCAGCCGAAGGCTGGTGTTCGTCTTTAGCGAAGAACCCGCGCCCGTTTGGTTGTAGAACAAGGAGTAACTCGTGAAGAATCGAGCCGTTGGTAATGAGATGGTTACACGCGAGTTAGTCAGGAGCTGAAAATTATCTATCTAAACAGTTTTGAAGAGCCCGCATGGCTATACCTATTGTCTAAGAAATGCCAATCAGCGTAGCCCTTGGGTGAATCATTCCATGCACCTCCGATTCCGGCTATAATGTTGTCAATTCCAGTTGATGGCCCCGTGAGGTTTAGATTTGTCCAGATGGAAGAATTGCGTGCTACACTCGAGAAATTGGGCGTAAACCAACCCACTGGATCAACCGTGATCAGTCGATGAACAATGTGGCCGCCTGCCACGACAGATGCGGCTGTTGATGCTCCGTAGCTGTGCCCAAAAACTGTTACTCCTGATCCGTTTGCATCAATCCATGCAGCGAGTTCGATACCCTCATCCCAACTAAAGTACTGCACGCTTGGATCTAAAGCCCGTGCCTTTAAATAGGCCTGAAAAACGGCCCCCCCAGTCCATTTGTCAAAAAAACCACCCACGAATGCATTGCCGCCTTTACCTAATTGAGTAGGTTCGCTATTTTCATTGCTATTGCTTTGATGATTTTGATCATAAAGCACATGAACCATCGCTCCCGTAATAGCTCCGTTTGCGAATTTACCTCCTCCGATGGATTCAGCAGTCCCTCCAACAAGAGCCGACGCGATAGTTCCGGCAGGCCCTCCCATCTGGCCCGCAATCGGTGAGAAGGTAGCGGTGAAGGCACCTGACAGGAACCCATGTCTGAATTGCCCGCCTTGTAATGCCCCTGCTGTCCCCTGAACCACGCCATGCGCCGCGATTCGGGCGAGCGGCGAAATCGCTCCAGTCTGGGCTAGTCCCCCGACGTAAGCAGTTGCTGCTATCGTTGCCGATGTTATCGCATATGACCTTAATCCTGCACGTAGAGCATCTCCAATGCTGCCCCCTGCGAGAAGAGTTCCAGAGAATCCGCTTCCAAATGAGAGGGCAAGTTGAAGACCCACGGCAAACGCCTGTGCACCAGGAACGAAGGAAATCACGGTAGCAACAAACTGGAGCGGTCTGACTAGTTTTTGGAAGAACTTCCCAAAACTCTTCCAAAACGAAAACCCACTCGGATCCGTCAAACTCAGCGGATTGTTCAACACATAGCTATAGCGATTCAGATTCTGCAAATTCCCGGCTTCCTGCACGATGGGGTCCACGGACATGAAGCGTCCTAGAATGGGGTCGTAGAGGCGGCCGTTCATGTGGATGAGGCCGAGGGCGTCGAGCATTTCGTGGCCGGTGAAGCCGCGGTCGGTCTGGGAGGTGACGGGGGCCGTGGTGAAGGCGTGGGTGGTGGCATTCCACGTGAGGCGGCGGCCCCAGGCGTCGAAGTAGAGAAGTTCGTCGATGGTGCCATCCTCGCGGGTGAGGGCGTGGATGCTGCCGAGGTGGTCCTTGTGAACGTAGCGGGTCTTGGCCGCCGTGGCTCCGGGGCCGCTCTGGGTGATGGTGTGGATGGCCACGACTCCGCTGCCGCCGGGGATGAAGTGGGTGTGGGTGGTGTTTCCGGCACTGTCCGTCTCTTTTTCATAGAGGCCGCCGATATAGAGCTTGGTCCGCTCGGCGGTGCCCAGCCGCTCCACTTGGCGGTAGCGGGCCCGGCCCGGGGAATAGGAGAAGTGGAGGGTGGTGGTGCCCTTGGTCAGGGTAGCGGGCTGATTCGACGAGGTGTAGGTGATGGTGGTGTCACCATTGCGGATGCAGTTGCCAGCGGCATCGTAGGCGAGGGTGCGGTTTTGGCCGGTAGTGCTGCCCGTGATGCTGGTGACGGCGTGGGGTCCGGCATTGATGCCGGAATAGGTGTAGCCGCCCACGCCCGTTTTGGACGTGATGTTGCCCATGGAATTGTAGGTGACATCCTCCGGGCTGTGGCCATTTGATTGGACATGGATCAGGCGATTTACGGAATCATAAGTAAAATCCTCCCAGATGCCGCGGTTGCCAAAAGCGTCGCCGAGGTTGTCGTTCTTCCGCCGAGTGAGATTTCCGATGTTGTTGAACTCGTAGGAGAGCGTTTGGACTTGGGAATTGATGACAGTGCCGGGACCACCGGTGCGGGTTCCGGTGAAAATGCGTTGGAGGAAGCCGGTCTCGGGATCGTAAGCCCGCTGGGAGCTGATGAAATTCCCAAAATCCTCCTCGGTGAGCTGGCCGCGCTCGTTATAGGCAATGGCGGTCCAGAAGACGGCTCCGGTGAAGGCGTCCTTTACGCTGCGTAGGAAACCATCGGCGGTGTAATCGTTCCGAATGGCAAATCCCGTGGGGTAAGTGACGACGAGCGGACGTCCGTATTCGTCGTAAGTGGTGCCAGTGACGAAATGGGCATTGCTGATGTGGTAGGCAGTCTCGACCGGGCGACCGAGGGCATCGTAGCGATAGGTTTCCTGGTAGTTATCGGCTAGGCGGTAAAGATAGGCCAGCTTGCCCTTGCCATTAGCGGCGGTGTCGTAGGCCCAGACGGTGGTGCCCTCCGGCTCCGTTCGTTCGATGAGGCGTCC
>JAYVJI010000028.1:0-1923 GCA_043769435.1 Verrucomicrobiota bacterium | reverse complement strand
GGATTGTCCTTAAGTTCCTGGTGCGATTTCGGCTTTGGGAAAATGCCCCAGAGGGCACAGCCCTGCGCGTCCATCAGTTCTGTGATGCCGCGCAGGAATGACGGCAGCCGGTCCTCCTTCGGATGAAGCAGGTGGCGCAGCTTGTCGCGGTAGGAGGCTAAACGCATGAGGCGGTGGAATGGCTGGCACTAGACCGTGAATGCCGTCAAGGTCAAGCCGTTCCCCGGGCGGATGCCGCGCGGCCTGCTCAACTCACCGGACCGAGCCGAGAAAATAGCACTCAGCCTCTGACACTCACGCTCTTCCCTTCATGGCTTCCACAAGGGCGGCTCCCATGTCTGCGGGGGAGGCGGCCACGATGATGCCCGCGTCCCGCAGGGCTTCCTGCTTGGCTTCGGCAGTGCCTTTGCCTCCGGAGATGATAGCACCAGCGTGGCCCATGCGGCGGCCCGGAGGTGCGGTGGCCCCCGCGATGAATGCCGCCACCGGCTTGCGGCAGTTTTCTTTGATCCATGCAGCAGCTTCCTCTTCCTCTGATCCGCCGATTTCGCCGATGAGGATGAAGGCATCGGTGTCCGGATCCTCCGTAAAATAACGGGCGCAATCCGTGTGTGAAAGCCCGTGGATGGGGTCTCCCCCGATGCCGATACAGGTGCTCTGGCCGAGCCCCCGGGAGCTGAGCTGCCACACCGCTTCGTAGGTGAGGGTTCCGGAACGGCTGACCACGCCGATACGACCCGGCTTGTGGATGTAGCCGGGCATGATCCCTATCTTGGCGGCTCCTGGCGTGATGATGCCGGGGCAGTTCGGGCCTATGAGCACACACTTACTGTTCGCTAGGGCTTGATTGACCCTCATCATGTCGGTTACAGGGATGCCCTCCGTGATACAGACGATCAGTTCGATGCCTGCATCAGCGGCCTCCAGTATGCCATCGGCGGCAAATGGCGGCGGCACGAAGATCATCGTAGCGTTACAGCCAGTCTCGCGGCGCGCTTCGGAGACAGTATCAAAAATCGGAATGGCGTCATCAAATTTTTGCCCGCCCTTACCTGGAGTGACCCCGGCGACGACGTTAGTGCCATATTCCCGGCAGCCACGGGCATGGAATGCCCCGGAATTTCCGGTGATGCCCTGGACGAGGAGACGGGTGTTCTTATCTACGAGTACGCTCATGTGAGGGTAATTCCTGTGCGGCTAATTCCACAGCGCAAGCGTTGCGTGACTATTGTTTCAAGGTTCGCCATCCCTCCGGGCCCTTCTCACAGATAAACTGTGGGGTCCTCTAGGCCAGCCACAGAAAAGGCTTCCCTACGTTCCACACAAGTACCGCAGGTGCCGCAATGAAGCACCCCTCCTTTGTAGCACGACCAGGTCCGGCTGAAATCCACCCCCAGCTGCGCGCCACGCTCTGCGATCTGCCCTTTGCTCAGGGCGATGAAAGGCCTCAGCAGACAAATCCCGGCCCACGTTCCCTGCTCGATGGCTGCACCCATAGCCGTCAGAAAACCCTCCCGGCAGTCCGGGTAAATGACGTGATCCCCCGCATGGGCGGCTATCACCAGGCCCTCCGCTCCAGTGCTCTCAGCAAAGCCCGCCGCTATACTCAGCATGATCCCATTCCTAAAGGGCACGACCGTCCGCTTCATTGATTCCTCCTCATAGTGACCATCCGGCACCGGCCCGCCGGACAGCAGGAGGTCGCTCTGAAAATGCCGGGCGATGAATTCCAGCGGAATCACCGTGCACGGTACGCCCAGCGATTCCGCATGATACTGCGCGCAGGGGATTTCGCGGTGATTATGCCTAGAACCATAGTCAAATGCCAAGCAACCGACGACGTCGTGCTCGCGGGCAGAGTGATGGAGGGCGGTGACGGAATCCATGCCCCCGCTCAGAAGGACGATGACTTTCATGTGCAAA
>JAYVJI010000027.1:0-4180 GCA_043769435.1 Verrucomicrobiota bacterium | reverse complement strand
GATGCGGTCATTATTATCCCGCAGGCGCAACGTCTCGCCAGTGTTGTTCAGCGCACCCGTCCATGGGCCCATCGCGCCCGGCACTCCGCTCATCGCAGGACTACGGGCCACTACGATGTATCCTTTTCCTGGAATGATCGTGTTGACCCGGGGCCCTATTCCTGTGCTTCCCGGAAATGTGAACTCCACCCCGCCTGAGATCCGCCAGTTGGATATATCCACATCCACCGCGTTCTGGTTATGAATCTCCACCCACTCTCCTTCCTCACCGGCGGCTCCGGGGTTATACTGCAGCTCATTGAAGACAACTACCGAATCAAACCCCCTCGCCATGACAGCACAGAGGAAGCAAAGTACGAAGCTTACCTTTAAAGCGCGAAGTGAATCCCATTGTTGATGCATACGTTTCACTACTACCCAGCTCCTCTCGCTCAAAGGGCAAATTTCCGGTAGTAGAAGAGGTGGCGTTCGGTGCCGCCGACGGTGCTGAGGGTGCGGCGGAAGAGGCCGTCGTATTGACAATAGGCTACGTGGGTGTGAGGTCACGACCATCCTGTGAGGTCACAGGGGGTCTAGGTCATCTAGGAGGGCTCTGACCTCACTCACCGACTGCTGAAATGGCAGCGTGACCTGCATTTCCCTAGAGGGCCGGTCAGCAGGGGCTATGGTCAGTTCTTTGAGGATCGTGCCGGGCGAGGGGCTGAAAATGAGCGCTCGGTCACCCAGGAAAACGGCCTCTGGCACGTCATGCGTGATGAAGAAAACGGTGGCCTCCAGTTCCCGCCAGAGTTCCTTCAAAAGGTCCTGCATCCGCTGGCGTGTGGAGGGGTCCAGCGCGCCAAAGGGCTCGTCCATGAGGATGATGCGCGGCTTCATGATCAGGGTCCTGGCGATGGCGACACGCTGGTTCATGCCGCCACTGAGCTGGTGCGGGTATTTGTGTCCGTCCTTGTCCGGATTGAGCCCGACTTTTTTGAGCCAGTTCCTAGCGAGATCCAGCCGGGCGGCTTCTTCGGTCTGGGCAAACTCCAGCCCTAACGCCACGTTATGAAGGACGGTGCGGTTAGGGAAATTTGCGTAATCCTGAAACACAAAACCGCGGTCAGGACCAGGGCCGGGCACAGGCTCGCCATGGACCAGTACAGTGCCGCTGGTGGCGGGAAACTGGGGCGCGAGGCCCGCGATGAGCCGCAGGATGGTGCTCTTACCGCAGCCGCTGGGGCCCAGCACGGCGATGAATTCCCCCATGCCCTGCTTATCCTCCACGTAAAAGCTCACGTCGCGGATTGCTGTGAACGCGCGGGCGGTTCCATGTGCAAAGGTCTTGGTGACATTTTGAAAATCCACGATGCGCCGGAGTGACGGGTCCGGGGGAGGCGGGGTGCGGAGAGAGCAAGGAGCTGCGGTGGCTGCGGACATGCTAGTCATGCTTCAGATAGGGAAAAAGTGCGCGCTGCGCGGCTAGGATGAGCCGGTCGATGGTGTAGGCCATCAGGCTAATGATGATCAGGCAAAGATAGATGTGTTCACTTGGCCCCCTCCTTTGACTAACGGAGATGATATTACCCAGGCCGCCATTTGCACCGAGAACTTCCGCCATGACGATGTAGCCAAAGGCCAGGCCGAATAGCAGCCGCAGGCTGTTGACGACGTCCGGCAGCGCGAGGGGCAGGATGACCTTCCTCAATATCTGCCGGCTCATGATGGGGAACCAGAGGATGAATCCCAGGACGGTGCCACTGAGGGTATACCACCAGAAGGATGAACTGGCCATGTCCTTGAGCAATACAGCCTCTCCTCCGTGCAGCAGGTGCCAGCCGAACCCAAGCACGATACCGTAGGCCAAGGCAAACCAAAGCGATAGGATAGCACCTTTTTTCGGTGTGCGCTTAGCACCGAGGGTGTAGGCAGAGTCAAGGAACCGGTCCGGGACATTCCGCGCGGCGGAGGCGGAGTCAAAAAGTATGAATGCGGCCGTGGCGATGAATATAAACATGACCTTCCCCCCTTCGTAAAAACCAAACCACATGAGGGAAAGCGGCACGAGAGCGACGATAGGCACACTGCGTCCGAAAACGCTCAACGGTTTCAGAAACGAATCCAGCCGCAGCCAGGTGCCGGCCATGATTCCTAACGGAATGCTCACTGCGGCGGAGGCGAGGAACCCACCCAACACCCGCCCCAGGCTGCGCAGGGTGCTGCGGGAAAGCTCCCTTTCGTACCAGAGTGATGGAAAGGAGGCCAAGGTCTCCCCGGGGCTGGGCAGCGTGAGCGGGCCTACGATGCGGGAGGTGGCCTCTCCACGGGTGATGAACCACCAAGCCAGGAATACCAGCCCGATGAACGAGGCACCCCAAGCCAGGCGTTCCATGTCATGCGGCACATCCCGCACCGCATTTACCCGGCTGAGCCACCGGCGCAATGGGCTGGGTTCCCGCGTTGGCGGGGTGGCTGCCGCAGGGCTGTCCGGAGCCGGGGAGTCTGCCGGGGAAGTCCCCTGCGGCGCTTCGCCTTCCGGTGTTTTTGGCGTGGGCTCAGGATCGCTCATTGCTCATTGATCGGCGGATTACTGGGGGCTTTCGATAGCCACCACTTTGATCTCAACACGCCGGTTTTTGGCGTGGTTCATGGGGTTATCCGCGTCAGCTGGGACATCCCAGCCCTTACCTTCCACACTGAACTTATTGGCGTCGAACTTGAACTTTTCCACCAATGCCTGCTTTACGGACTCCGCCCGGTTCCGGGATAGCTCGCGCACGACACCTTCCGCAGCCTCTCCCTTCATGGACGAGTCTGTGTGGCCGCTCACCACGATGTTCGCCGTGCCGTACTGGCCGGCAAGCCTCGCGACTTCTTCAAGCACGGATTTCACATTGCCATCATACGGCTTCACAACCAGCTTGCCGCCCTCCATCACCTCTATCGTTTTTTCCAGCTCAAAGCTGTTAGGGGCGAACATGATGGTGATCACCTTGGTCAGGATCTCACGTCCCTCTGCATTCACGGCGGCGGCAGTGCGGGGGATAAAGGTAGTCTGGTATTCGTTCCGGCTGCTGCTGTAGGCCTCTTCTGTGCCCAGCTTCTGGATGATGGAGAAGTCCATCACCTGATCAAAGGGCACAGCCTGTTTGATGCGGTTCATTTTCCGGTAGAGCATGTAGGCGGTATTCCATGTGCGCTCAAAGTTCGCCGGGTTGTTGGCATTCATGAAAAAGTCCCGGTTTTCTGCGTAGTTGGTGTTGTGGGCATCTGCGAGCATGCCAGCGGCATCTTTCTCCGGTATGCTGTAGCTAGCGGCCATCAGCTTTGCTGCCTCTGCCTTCCCGGCATCCGTTTTTATGGTCTCCATGCCTTCAAAAATCCCGCGCACCAGCCCCTCGCAGATGTCCTTGTGGTCGCGGGCAAAGTCTGCCCGGGCATACCAAACATCCGCTATCAGCTTGTTGGCGTTCGCGGTGGTGACCAGCATGACATTGCCTTCCCCTGCCGCGAGGTTGTAGATATCCGGTGCCCATGACACACAGGCAGCGGCTTTCTTTTGTGCGTTAAATGCTGCCGCAGCCTGAAACGCGTCCTCAGTGTAGGTGAAGTTCACATCACTGGGCTGCACTCCGCCATTCACCAGAGCGTGCAGGACGAAGTACTCGCTGGGGGAATTCTGGGCCAGGATGATCTGCTGGCCGCGCAGGTCCGCGATCGTGGGCTTGGCGGGGTTTTTGGCAAAGCTCTTCCTCATCACGATGCCGTCGCCGCCATTTGAAAAATCCACCTGTTGAAAGACCCGCGGCATGATGCGCGCGTCCTTGCGCAGCTCATCCATAAAGAGCGGCAGCATGTCCAGCGTGCCCCAACCGATGTGGACCTTTCCCGAGGCGTAGGCGTCACGCATGGAGACCGGATTATCGATAAGCACCAGCTCGACCTTGAAGGGCTTGCCCCCGGGCGATTTCCATTCCTTACTTGGGAGGCTGCCGTTATTTTGGAGAATGATGGGAGCCCATCCTGCCCAGACATTGAGAGCGAACTTCACGGTCCGTGTCTCATTCAGCGGCTCATAGTTGCTGATGGCGGCGGCATCCAGTGCCGGCAGCTTTTCGCTGGCCTTGAAGGTATATTCCTTCACCGTTGTGGGAACGTTAGGATCAGCAGCCTCTACCCCGCCGGCGGTCTGGAGATCATC
>JAYVJI010000026.1:0-3483 GCA_043769435.1 Verrucomicrobiota bacterium | reverse complement strand
TTCTTAAAAACCGGCTGTGTCTGCGCGCAGTCTTGAAGGCATTTGAGGTTCTTCTCTAGTTCCGGCGTCCGCTTCGCGGCCAGACAGTAAATCATCCAGTTCTGGTGCCGCGCCGAGGCGACCATTCCCCGCTCTTTCAAGTAAGAAAGATGCTTTGAGATCTTCACCTGCGACTCGCCGAGCAGCGATTGAAAATGGCACACGCACAGCGGCCCCTGCGTGAGCAAGTGGAGCATCCGCAGCCGCGTCTCATCGCAAAAACATTGATAGGTTCGAACCAGTTCCATGGGAGCTATATTCCATTCACGGTATATTCTGTCAAGAGAATAGTGAAGACACGATTCGCTCTCCGAGATGATGAATCCGGGGCATGCAAAACGGGCGATGCGAGCAGTTTTTTCTTGTCCGGCCTGCTGGCATCGCTCGCCGATGCATTGCATACATGGGCGGGTGACTGAGTTGGTGGGATAGAGAGTTACATATCGTCGGTAGCATCGTTTGTATGGCGACTCTCAAGCACGGAATAGAGTGATTGCTTTGTGGAACAAGGGACATCCCCGGTGGGGCGGGTCGATGATTCAGTAGAACAGGGCGATGATCCAGTAAACCAGGGCGGTGATTCAGTTTAACCGGTCGGTGATTCAGTTTAACCGGTCGGTGATCCGGTGAGACAGATTGGTGATTCAGTGGAACTGGGCGGTGATTCGGTAAAACAGGTCGGTGATTCATTTGAACAGCGCAATGATCCGGTGAAACAGGGTGGTGATCTAGGATCAGGAGGGTGTTCTACTGACTCATTAGGGTGAAGGAGCGGTTTCAGCGTCTGCCTGTTCAGGACAGGACGTTTCAGGAGACGATGGTGCGGGCGGATGCGAATGTGGCGCTTTGGGCCACGCTGCCGGTGGTGAATAAGCCGAGCGGGCCGCCGGGGCCGTTAACTTTTGGCGTGAGGAATGATGATGTGACGCCGGCGGAGTTCACTGCGATGCGGGCGGCGGCGCGGGCGGCGGATGAGGCGATTCCGGGGATCGATCAGTTGTTCCAGAGCGCGGAGGCTTTTGTGCAGGGGTGCTCGCAGTTTGAGGTGGGGACGCAGCCGAGGGAGATTATCGAGGCGGTGCCGGAGACGCCTTCGCAGTCGGCTCCGGGTAAGGCGGTGATCACGCCGGCGCTGGTGACGACTCCGGGGACGGTGCACCTAGTTTTTTCCGCGCCGAGTGCGACGACTTATGATGTGCTGCATAGGCTGGCGGGTTCGGCAACGTGGGTGCCGCTGGCGGAGAATATCATCGAGAAGGAATTCGACGCGACTGGACTTGCGGCGGGGGTGCATGAGTTTGCAATCATGGGCCACAACAGCCGGGACGATGGGGGAGCAGAGTGATACGGCGAGTGTGACGGTGTAGGGGCGGGCATGGCCTCCGCTACCGTTTGTAGCGGGTCGCCATTCCAATAAACTTCCAAGACCCCGAACACACGCTCAATCGGGTTGTATTTGCTGTGATCGTCCGCCTCGGCCTCCGCGTTGATGCGGTGGACCACCTCAAAAATGGCGTTCGTTTCCTGGATTTTTCTGAGAGGTTTAGACTTCAGGACCATGGTGGGCTTGAATCCCGGATGGGTGGCCCCATGAATAGACAAGACTTTCCAACTCAAGGAGAGACCGTCACCTGCACCCGGCCAAAGAGCCGCGGCCTTGCGCTTACAGGATCAGTGGAACGCCAAACCTCTGTGGAAGTGCCATCGTTGTTGTCCGTGGCTGAGACCCGGGATGCCGGGATGTTCCAGAGCATGAGTTCGTCACTGAATTGAACGTTGAAAGCAGCATCCTGAGCTTCGGTACGGCGGGTAAAAGTCAGGGTGGCATAGCCGCCCGCGAACTGCGCTGACGGGGTGCGGCCCGCTGTGGAGGAACTGGCTGGATTTCCAAAAAGAGCGTACTCGAGGCGATTGTCAAAACCATCTTTGTCGCTGTCACCCGCAGGGCTAGTCAGCAGTGGATCGCCGGCGGCCCAAATTGCATACGTATAGCCATCGCTACCGCCGGGGTTGCCCTTTGGCAGATAACTGGCGCGCCATTCCAAAGGATCGCCGTGATTGAGTCCTGGTTTGGCGGGTGTTTTCAATACGAGGGTGGTGCCTCCTCCGTCGGGTGAGACGGGCCATGGACTCACATCATCATAGGTGAATTGAATGATCGCGGCACCGGCCCCGAAACTGAGTTTTACTTCCTCACCTCCGTTGGCTAGGTTGCTGGTGCCGAAGTTTCCGGCAGGTGTCACGCCGGGATAACGGATCGCAAAGGCCGCAGGATTCTTAACCAGAGCGAAAGAGGCCCCGGCAGGCAGTTGGGTGCCTGGAGCAAAATCGTAATCGATACCCTTCGTGAAGCGCAGATTGGTTAGGTCCACGGGTGATCCGCTGATATTCCGGAGTTCGATAAACTCGAAGTCCTCATTGTTCCAAAGCGCGTTCCAGCCTGGGTTGGCAGTTTCCGTAGGGCTCGGAACGGATGGATTATAGTTGATCTCGGTGATGCGCAGGGCTGCCGCATAAACGCTGATGTCCGGCGTCCCGGCCACGAACTCCAGCGGGTCTGACCAGAGGCTCCAGCGGTTGGTGCTGTCCTTGTGGCGGACGCGGGCCCGGTAGGTATGGCCGGCGCGGAGGATGGCGGCGGGAGCCTGGGCATCGGCTATGTTAGAGGGACTGGCGGTCGCGATCTCGGCTGAGCGCCAGAGTTCCTCGATTTCATAAATACGGGGCGACGTAGGATCAAACAGCGGAATGCCAGGCCCGGAGATTTCCCCCACGCGCCATTGAACGGCGGCGATGGAATCGTTTTGAGGATCACCGTAGTCGCTGCTGTGGAGGCGCAGGTCATTCACCGGATATCCAGCAGTGCCCACGTAGGTGATCACCGGCTTATCCGGATAGAGAACAAAGTCGCCTGCAGTCAGCTGCGCTAGGGAATCACCATTCACTGAATAACGTGTCGTGCCCGCTGCGGTCAGATCGCCAATTGCCGTGCCCGCTGTGGGATTTACGTTAGCATTGAAGTATCCGCCGTGGAGGGATTCCCACTCGAGATATTTAAACCCATAGCCCTTTTGCCGGGTAGGGCTGGGATCTGTGCCGCCGCCACCGAAGCCGGTGCCGCTGGCAGTGGCCTTGCGAGTCCAGGGCGTGGCTGCGGGGTAGGTGTTGGTCGCGTAGTTGGCGAACCAGGTCACGAGCGCCTCGTGGTCAGAAAAACCATCTGCGCCGCCGGGGAGCAGTTCACGCCGCCATGTGCCGGTGGCGGTCGTGCCACCGAGTCCGCCGCGACCTCCATCAAGATAGAGCCCGCGGTAGAAGTTGCCACGGTGGCTGCTTTGGCCGGAATTAGCACCGCCGCCAGTGCTGCGCGGGTGGAGGTTCCACATGTGAGCATCTACGTCAGCCCAGGTCAATGCCTGGCCGGCGGGATTGATCATTTGCGCA
>JAYVJI010000025.1:0-5645 GCA_043769435.1 Verrucomicrobiota bacterium | reverse complement strand
GGAAATGGTCCCAGATCCGCCGGTGGAAACGTTCATTACATCAAATGCTACCGTCCCGAATTACGCGACCGTCCCCGCCGGGCCAGATCGCATACGATTCAACTAGCGATTGAGGCGACAGTGAATGTGGACACCGGGGTGGTCACCTATGGTAATTGGGAACTTCCCCCATCTGGTGAAAATGCCAGCAAGAATAATTCTGATAAGATTTATGCTTGGCAGCCCGAAGTGGACCCGTCCGAGGCCCCGACAATTCGCATCAGCCTAACCGGCAGCAAGGCGGGCACGAATATCGGGACAGATACAGTTACACTCGACCCGCCCTTCGAGACCACGCAGTTTCCGGTCAATTTGACGGAGACAGACGTGAACCACTGCGGGTAAAAAGCTATGCAAATGGTGCGGCTTATTTTCCTATCGCTATTCCTCTGTTCATGCAACGAGGATATCCACGTATCTACGCAGTCAAATTCGACACCGGCACATTCCTCGAACCCGAAGGGCTCCGGCGGGAATCCGTCAAAATCCCCGGAAACACAAGCGTCACTCGCCGAAACGATAATGGGAAACTTTGGTGCTACCGAGAGCCAGGAGATTGCGCAGTTATTAAATTCGACAGCAGGCGATGTGTTATCAGGGAGGTTCGTTGCGGCTTATCAGAATTACTTGGCGAGTCTGAGCGACATCAAATCGCTCACAGCGGCATTGGAGGCTTTGAAGAGCGCCCCCTACAAGAATTATCTTCTTCAGCACGTTTTTGAAAAGTCGCCCCTTGTCACCCCAGACAATCTACAGGCGCTCTTACACGTCTGTAAGAATAAGGAGGAGATTGAACAATTGGCCATTGGACTCGAAAACAAGCTCAACAGCATGGCGCTAGAAGATCGTCCCCCATTCGCTCAAGCCATCGTTGACAAGGATGTCGGAGGCTTGGTGTCTGCCCGTGTGATTAAAGTGGCAGTAACGGACTTGGCCGACAAAGATCCGGGTCGGTTGGAGAAGTGGTTGCTCGATTTACCCCCAGAAATCGCGCTCAAAGGCGACAACGTACTGCTCACGCGTTATGCGGCAACCGATACGGATAAGGCCATTAATTATATTAACACGCTCGTGGCACTCGGTCAGGACGCACGTACTCGCAATGCAGTGAACGCTTTTGGGCTTAGTTAGTTATGACCAAAGCACACCTCAGGCTGGCGCACTGGACCGCCGTGTCAACCCTGCTATATTACACGCGTGACGTCCGGCGTGAGACCAAGAATATTCAATACAGTGTGAAAGTGGCGATGACGGAGTTTTCTGCTGTGCTGGCCGACCTAGTGGATGCTACTGCGACCATGGACGAAGGGAATTGCGGAGCCAGGGCAGATGTGAAGGTTGATGGGACAGTCGTCATGGCAGCGGTGCCGGTTACGCATCTCCTTTTTCTGGAGAAGCAGCTAACGGATATTCAGACCTTTGTGTCCCATGCTGCGGTCCTTGATCCTGCAGAGTCATGGAAATGGGATGAGGGCCACCGCGTGCTACCGCAGCGCAGCCTCCGGCACCAGCAGGACAAAAAAGAAAATGCGGAACCATGTGAAATACGAGGCCACGGAGAAGCATCCCGCCCAGGTGGAGACCTACACTGAGGACATCAAGGTCGGAGAGTGGACCATGGTGAAATTCAGCGGTGCCATCCCCCAGGTGCTAAACCGCGGTGTTATTGCTTGTTGAATTCTTCGTTGAGGGAAGTGCGGACGTTTTCTGAAACCGGGGCGCTGCGGAGGGCATCTTGTGCTTTGCTTTTGTCCGTGAAGTTCCAGGAGGATAACACGGAACGCAGGGCGTCATCGCGGCGGGTGGCATCGGCGATGGAGGAGGCCCATGTGAAGGCGCTCTCAGGATCGCTGTTCTGGATTTGTCCTGCCAAGGAACCGACGGCCTGGTCTCTGCCTTTTCCCTCGGGCAGATTCTGGATCCAGGCGCTGGCGGCGATGGGGTCGCTCCGGGTCCAGCTGCTGGCGACCTCTTGGATGGCGGCATCCCGGGCGTCCCCTTCCGGAAGGGAGAGCGCCCACTCGCTGCCCTTGGTTTCGTCCTCGCTCCACAGGGTGGAGGCCATGCTTCCGGCAGCGGTTGCTAATTCCTGGGAAATCTCAGATGGCTGGCGCTGGAGCATGGCGGCGATGGTCTTTGCGCTGTCCTCGGCGTTTCTGTCTGACGTGGCGAGCGCGCTCTGGAGGATGGCGGAGTCACGCTCTGCTCCGGTAGCCCCGGCGGCCCAAGCGGTGAGCGCATCCGGGTCATCGCCAGCCCAGGAACTCATGACCGAGGAGAGGGCGCTTTTACGCATTTCAGGGTCGGAGAGGGCCCGCGCCTGCGCCATGGCTTTGGCGGGATCGTCCCTGGCGATATGTCGGATGACGCTGAGCATCGCTTCCTTCCTGGCGGAGGGCAACTCCAGCCCGGCGGCCCATGTGAGCGCTTTCGCGGGGTCGCTTTCCGACATGGCATCAGCGAGGTCTGACCATGAGTTGAAACCGGTATCCGCACCGGGTGTGTCCTTGATCAGTTGGGCCACGCCCTCAGGGTCGTTCTCGAACAAGTAATAGGAATTTTCGGAATTTTGAAGCAATCTGTAACGGTCATCAGGGCTCTGTTCTTTTAGCCACGCGATGGTGGCCCCGGCATCGCCATACTCACCGTTTGCGAGGATGTTCTGCATCGTCTCGCGCCTGGCACCTTGGGACATCTGCTTTAGCAAACCATTGAGTTTATCTTTTTCTTCAATACCGACATGCTCAGCGCAGTTTTTCAATGCCAGGGAGCGGTCGGATGAATGTTCTAGCGAGGAGGCCCACTGGATGGCAGCCTCGCGGTCATTTTGCAGCCAGCCATTCATAAGGCTGCCCAGCGCACCCCGCTTGTCGGACTGGGGCAGGTCCTTCCAGATGCTCAGAGCGGCCTGGCTGTCAGCGCGGGCCATGTAATTGAGCACGGAGGAAACGGCTCCGGTGCTTTCCTTGCGGGGCAAACTCCGGGCCCACGCCATAGCGGCCTCCGGATCCTGCTGCGCCCAGCGATGGCCTAGATTAATATTGGCGCTGGCCTGTTCGTTTTTGGGTAAAAAGGCCACCGCTGCGACGGCGGCGGCGGGGTTGGAATCCGCCCAAGTACCCAAGACCTGGGAAATCAGATTACGCCGGGAATACCCTTTGGGGGATTTGAGTGCCTCTGCGAAGGCGGCATCGGGATCGGAGGAGGCCCATGTGGTCAATACTGTCGCGATAGCGCTGGCCTTGGCGGAACCTTCCGGCATGGCGAGGGCGGAGGCATGGGCCGCTGCAGGATCGGTGCCCGCCCATGAAGTCATGACGGCACGGAGAGCGTAATCCCGTTCCAAGCCCTTGGGAAAGGCCATGGCGGCAGCCCGCGCTGCTTGGGGATCCCGTTCCGCCCATGTGCGGAAAATGCCATGGAACCGGTAAATGGAATCCGTGCTCTTCACGGAGCGCATCAACCCAAGGGCGCGACTAGGATCCGTTTTTGAGAGGGCATTGGCCAGCTCCTTGAGGGCACTGTTACGCTCAGCAGATTGGCTGATGCGGCGCGCCCATGCGATGGCTTTGTCTGCGGCCATGCCTACCCAGATTTGAAGGATGGAGGAGCGGGCATCGTTGCCCTGAGTTTTTGGCAGGGAGGCAGCCCAGGTCAGCGCCTGCTCGGGGGCGGTCTCCGCCCAGTGGTTCAGGAGGGCATCATAAACGGCAGAATGTTCCCAGCGCAGGCCAGCGCTCCATTTAAAGACCTTCAGCAAAGCTGCGGTCTCTTCCGCCGGCATCGTGCGCAGTGACAGGTAGAGCTGGATACCGCTCCGGCGGGCGTCCCCGGCAGCGAGCGACAGCGCGAAGAGTTCCTCTAGCGAGCCGCTGAACGGCACGCCGGAGGGGACCTCGCTCAGGCGGAGTTTCGCCGCTGGCACAGCGGAAGTATCTATAGGTCCTTGTCCGGCCACGCCGGCAGGCGATCCCGCGGCAGGCAGCAGGTAACGGCCCAGTGCCGCCCCGCCGCCCAGGAGGAGAAGGGCAGTGGTCAGACCTATGAGGACTTTGGACAAAGGAGGCATGGGGCTTCTTTTTAGCAGGACCCCGCATTGATGCCAACTCCTAAATTCCGGTATTCCTATGGTTTGCGATTCCCGGCGACCAGCGTTAGGATGGCCTTTTGAGCATGAAGCCGGTTTTCCGCCTGCTGAAAGATGGTGTCAGCATGGGCCTCCAGGGTCTCGGCATCTATTTCCTCACTGCGGTGGGCCGGCAGGCAATGCATGACCAAGGCTCCCTTGCGGGCTTTTTTGACAAGGTCAGCGTTGATCTGATATCCCGCGAGGTCCGCTGTACGGCGGGCGCTTTCCTCCTCCTGGCCCATGCTCGTCCACACATCTGTGTAGAGGATGTCCGCCCGCTTGACGGCCTTCGCGGGATTCGGTTCCACGGTCACATTTCCCGCCTTCAATTGCTTGAGAAACGAGGCCGGTGGCTGGTAAGCGGACGGCGCGCAGATAGTGAACTGGAAACCCAGTTTCTCTGCGGCCCACATCCAAGAACGGGACATGTTATTGTCGCCATCTCCCATGAACACTACCTTTTTTCCGACATAGCCTCCGCAAAGTTCGACCATCGTCTGGAGATCCGCCAGCACCTGGCAGGGATGCTCGTCGTCCGTCAAGGCATTGATGGTGGGTATTCCGCTGTATTCAGCAAACTCCACGATGTCCGCATGGGCAAAGGTCCTGATGATGGCTCCGTGAACGATACGCCCGAGCACCCGCGCGGTGTCCCTGATCGGCTCCCCCCGGCCCAGTTGCGTGTCCCGGGGATTCAGATAAAGCACGCGCCCGCCCAGCTCCTGCACGCCGACTTCAAAACTCACCCGGGTGCGCGTGGAGGCCTTAGTGAAAATCATAGCCCACGACTGGCCCTCCAGCGGACGGAAGCTGCTGTCCGCCCGTGATTGCTTGAGCTTTCCTGCCAGCGAAAGTATGCGGACCATGTCCGCAGCGGGCAGTTTCTGGAGAGAGAGCAAGTGCTTCATCGATCTGTGATTTGATAATGGAAGCGGCTGCCCATCGGCGGTTTACGATGCAATGGCAAGCGGGGTTTCGAACCACGTTTTTCCTTTATCCGGGAATCCGGATGCCGGATGCCTCCCGGCGGCAAGCCGCCAGAAGCCGAAAGCGGTGGCAAGCCACACGCAGTCCTGAATGCTGAATGCTGATTGATGACGGATGAATGGTGGGATACAAAAGGATCAAGTGATTCCAGCAAAAAGCCCTCCTCCGTTGCCGGAAGAGGGCTATAAATTCTGATGACTACTAATCCGCGCTTATGGGAAAGCAGGATAGGGATTAGGAATCGAGATAGACCATGGGGCTCCAACCGTTTGGCCGAAGTATGTAAACTCTACAACGTTCCGGAACCGGCCGGTAGCCTCAAAATAGATTTCCGACTTGGCTGGGTCCTCTTCAACCACATTACGAATGTCAGCAAATTTATCAGGCGCCGTGTTGGCTATCTCCATGTACACCTTGGTTTTGTCTGGCAGGGGGTCTATGTACCCCTGATAGGTGGTCTTACGGGAAATCTGAACGCCGTATCCTCCCA
>JAYVJI010000024.1:0-4152 GCA_043769435.1 Verrucomicrobiota bacterium | reverse complement strand
TTCAGAAAGTTTTCCCTGAACACGTGCAAAACAGCGGCGAAAAACTCCCCGACGGCAGCAATGTCCTCCAAGTCGATACCTATCCCCTAACTATTTACTCCGCTGCCGCCGTGCAGGAGTTGCACCGCGAAAACCAGGCGCTGAAACAAAAGCTGGCCGATCAGGAAGGGCGGCTGAGCAAGCTCGAGGAGGCGATGAAGAAATGATCACGCGCATCCCATGGGGCCTATGTGCCCTAGCAGGTGTATTCTCCGCCCACGCCGGAAACTACAGCCTCTCGCCAGCCACCACCGGTGCCTCCGGGTCCCAGGGCACCAGTATACATTATAGCGCAATCCTAAGCGTAGCCCCCGGCCAAACCGGCGGCTCTGCTAACTATTTCACGCGCACCGGATTCCCTGCACTGATCCCGGATTTCGTCACCCAAATCTCCGCGCCGTCCAGCACAGTAAACGAAGGGGCCACGCTTCAGTTCACCGCCGCTGAGCAATATGCTGATGGCACTGAGGCAAGGCTCAGCTCTGTCGCCTGGTCCACGGACGGGCCCGCCTCTATCACCGCTAGTGGCCTTCTCACGGCCGCAGCCGTTTACCAAAACACTGCTGCCACTGCTGCAGTAACGGGTGCAGTGTTTCCATTTACGGTGATAAATACTCTGCCTGACAACTTCGGCCTCTACGCTGGCGACCGGCTGCCGGATAGCTGGCAGGTTCAGTATTTCGGCCTAGCATCCCTCAATGGCGGGCAGCAGGCAGACTTCGACAGCGACAGCGTAGACAATCTTCTAGAGTTTGCATTCGGCACCAATCCCGCCAGCGGAGCGTCCGGTCTGGGCGCTTTGCAGTATGCCGGCACCTTTGCGGGCAACGGCAGCCTGTTGAGCACCGGGATGTATATCACCGGGCTCGAGCCCGTGATCAGTGGAGTAGACAAGCGGGTGCTCTTTGTGCGCCGCACAGATTTCGCTGCCGCAGGACTGCGCTACACACCACAGTTCAGCAACGATCTGACGACATGGTATGACGGCTCTACCGTCCCGGTCGTGCTCGCCGATGACGGCACACACCAGATTGTCAGCGTTTCCTATCATAACTTTATCCAAGGCAGAAAAGTTCGCTTCTTCCGCTTGGCGGTCACGTTTATTCCATGAAATCACTTTTGCACGTTCTAGTCATTTTGCTGACATTCGCACTGCCGGGCCGCGCGGAAGTGAAGTATTCGGGGCTGGTCACTCTCACCGTTCCGTTCACTGAGGAAGGCATTTATGTGAACCCCCGAAGCTGGGAAGTGACCTTCACAGCACCCGCAACATGGGACAGTCAGCCTTGGATCAATCTCTTCTACGGCGGCAGCATGTTAGCTACGAATTCTATGCTGACACCCGTCATCCAATCTCCCGCCACCGGTCTGGGCGACGGACGATTGATCCGATTGAGTGCCGGCGAAATGATAGATGCGTCTCGCAATTTTGCTGATGGCGACAATGGCAGCGATTCCCATATGGGGCTTGAGATACAGAACTTCCGGGCGGCCACCGCCGGATACGTGGGCTTCGCGCTGCATGACGGGCCTAGCATGGACTGCGGCTGGATGCGTGTCACGATGAACAATAATGGCACAGGCACGATCCACGACTGGGCTTATGATAACTCCGGTGTCAGCATTGCTGCGGGTTTCATTGGCGTGCCTGAGCCCGGCGCTTGCGCTCTATCCGCAGTGACCCTGACAATGCTACGACGTCGAAGGCGCCCATTGCTCAAGCCTTCCCCTGGGCCTTGATGGCCATTGATTGATTGATTGATAACCACACACGAACCTGCGCGCGCGGGACCGGATTCACAGCTACCCCGCTTCCCGGGCATCCGGGCTGGCGCGCTCGCTTGCCGCTGCTGACTAGCGGAGACGTTCAATTTCCATGCGGTCAATGTTCCAACCGGCTTGGGGATCACGGGGAAGGGAATCTGGCTGGAGACCTGCAGCGCGACGGGGCCCAGTGACGCTCCAGCGCACAGAGCGCCCATTCACCGCAGGTGCATGGTCATAGGCGGCCAGCGCGAGGAGGTCCAGCAGTTCATCGAGGTCGGAGAGCGCGAACTGGTCGGTGGCGGTGCGCTTCCGGCCTGCGGGCAACAGTCGTTCTAGGAGGCGGGCGGCGCGCAGCGGGGTAAGGGCTAGGCGTTGCTTTTCCTGCCAGTCTGCAAGGACAGCAGCGGCATCCGCAGGTGTGGCCCGGCCTCCGGTGAAGGTCAGGTCCGTCACGGCCCGCGGCCTGCGCTTCTTCCAAAGCGACTCCGCCCCAAAGAAAAAACGGACCTCCGGGCAGCGGGGCTGGAATTCCGGGTCCTTATCCGCGAGGTCACGAAAACGCTGGCCGGCATGAAGCGAGTTTATTTTAGCGCAGAAGGTTTTGACAATCTCCGGGCGGCGTCCGCGCAGCTCAGTCTGATACCGGTAGCGCTGCTGTGAGAGCCTGTTGAAGGCAGCCATGCGGGCATCAATGGCCTCGGCGCGCAGGCGCAAGCCACCGAGGGCGCGTTCCAGCTTGAGCAGAGCGGTGGCGGCCATCTGCCAGGACTCGGGTTCATCACAGTCGTAGTGCGATGCGAAGCCCTCCGCGAGCCGCTGCTTTGTGAGCGCATCATCACGCGCATCTGCCACGCGGGCACGCGCTGCCTGCAGCCTGGCGAGGAGTCCTCCGCGCCGCAGAGCATCATAGCAAACCATATGCTGTCCATGGCTGAACTCACCGTAAAAGACTTGCAGTGTCTCTGCGGCAGTGGTGGAATTCCTCTGCCGCTGCTCAAAAATCCCAACCAGCTTTTCCACATTGTGCAGCTGTTCGATGGCGTGTTCCAGCCTTTGATTCAGATCCGTCACGGTAGAACGCATGGCGTCGCCGGAGTGCAGCGCGGGATCAAGGATGCCGGCTTGGCTGAGAGTATCACAGGCGCTGCGCAGCGTATCCGCGAAGGTGCGCAGCTCTGCTGCATCATCCTCGGCAAGCTGTCTCAGCAGCCTGAGGAGTGGGCGCAGGCCAGGGGAAATCACCGCCCAGCGATCCTGCAGGCCGAGGGTCTGTTCCTCCAGCCAGCCAGCCGCCAGCATCCGGGTAAAAAATGCGCCGGCTTTCTGCCTGACATCCCTCAGCGCAGCACCTTCATCATCACTGAGAACCACTCCAGGGTGTTGTGCGATGACTTCACGGATGATGGACAGCGCGTCTGCATATGGCAGTCGCGCTGCGTCGCCGGCTTCATCCACGAGACGGTCCGCGCAGTCCACATAAACGGGCGCGGAGGGTCGTGTCAGAGGCCGGAAATATTCCTGACCCACTAGCTGAAAGACACGTTGACTGAGGGAAGGCATAGTGTCGGAATCAGGCGCGGGGTTTTGCTGTCAGGGCGGCGAGCACACTGGCAGTCACAGGCGCAGCTGCCGGAAGCCGGCGGTCATCCAGCTGAATGACGCGGTCCACCAGGCGGATGGAGGATGTCAGGAATATTTCATCCGCCCTGCTGCAGTCTGCGGGCGTCAGGACTTGCTCTGAGACGTCCAGACCGCTGGCCAGCACCGCTCCCCTGGTAATGCCGGGCAGGCAGCCGCTGCTCAATGGTGGGGTGAAAATGCGACCGTTTTTCACGAGGAAAAAGCTGGCCATGGCGGCCTCGCAGACCGTGCCGGAGGTATTCAGGACCAGGACCTCGTCCACTCCGGCAGCGGCAGCTTCCCGCAGCAGCAGGACCTGCGCTGCATAGCTGGTGGACTTGATGCCGCTGAGAGGCGACAGTGGACAGTGCCGGTATTTGGAGGTGACCATCCTGACACTTTCTCGCGCGGGAGCTAGGGGCGTGACGGTGAGCAGCAGGCGCGGGCTGACGTTGGGGTCCGGCCATGGGCTCACGCTGTCACCGGCGGTGATAGTCAGCCGCAGTCTGGCGTGGTGAAGTGCTGACGCGGTGAGCAATTCCTGAAGAGCCCTGAGGCAGACGGCGGGATCCGGCAGAGGAATGCTCAGTCGCCGGGCGGACTCGCGCAGTCGCTCCCAATGCGCGATCCAACGCTCGGGTGCACCGTAGCGGATCGCGATGGTTTCGAAAACTCCCAGTCCCAGCGTGACCGCCCGGTCCGATACCGGCAGCTGGCATTGAGTGG
>JAYVJI010000023.1:0-3557 GCA_043769435.1 Verrucomicrobiota bacterium | reverse complement strand
GCCCACGGCGACGCGGCCTTGGTAGTTGACGAGCTGCGGCACCTGCGCGGGGAGCGTGGGGGCGAGCGTGAGCAGGGATAGAAAGGCGACGATTGCCGCAGGAGGTGAGTGCTTTTTCATGGTATTGCGCGTTCAAGGTTGAAGGCTGTTGGCCGCTGTCGGCACACCGTTCTGTAGTAAGCGTTCACGCCATTGAGCAGCCACGGGCCGCCTCCACCGCCCGCCGGCGTGCCCCACGACAGCCCGGTGCCATTAGCCCGGTGCCATCATAAGTCAGCACCTGTCCCGCAGCCAGAGCGCCTGTCACATTCAACTGCTTCAGCCCCACTTCCGAAGCGGCCAGCTTCGCGCTCGTGACGGCACCCGCCGCTAGGCTGGCCGAGGTCACGCCGCCATCGGCGACGGACGCGGCTTTCAGCGAGTGAATCGAATACGGCGCGGGCCGGATGACCGTGCGGCCCGGCAGCAGGAAATAGGCGGGCGACCCGGTCGCCCGCGCCGAGATTTCCAGATAAAAAGCCCTGCCGTCGAACACCGCCTTCCCGCCGAAGTTCAAATCCGACGAGATCAGCCCGGCGGTGACCATCTGGCCCGCGAGTTCGATGGCCGTCACCACCAGCGCGCCCCCCGCCGCATCCTCGTAGAGTTCAAATTTCAGATCGAACACCCCATTGGCCGGCACGCCATTCCGGTCCAGCCGCCCCTGATAAGTGAAGGCCGCCATGACGGGCGCGGCCCATGCCGTGAGCGAAAAGGCAAAGCAGGCGGCAAGTGACGGCAGCAGGCGGAATTTCGAGTTCATATTGTTTCTGGTGATGCTGGTCTTCCCCCCTCATGAGCGAAAACCCGCCGGAATGGCTCACGAGACGCGAAAATATTTTTCGGGTGGGCTTTTGGCCCCCGCCGTATGGAGGAACGATCCCAGTGAGGCCCTGTCTTCCTCCACAGCCGCATCAGCGGAGGAACGCCGCTTCATTGGCCCCTGCGCACAGCGCCGGCACCAGTTCCTCCAGCGGCAGGAACCGCACGCTGCGCCCGCTGATTTCCCGGCGGAAGGAGGGTCACCCTGGCGACTCCAAAGGCGATCACTTTCGGCACGGGCACGCCGCCATGATCGCCCTGGGCCTAGAATGCAATGTAGCTGGCGCGGTTACTTTTGGCTAAGTGTTAGGATCGCCTCCGCTGCCTCGCGTTGCGCGGTGTCCCAGCCGGATGCGGGGAGCCATGCGGTGGCGGCGGCGGGGTCGGCGTCGAGCCATGTGGTGAAGACGCGGCGCTCTAGGCGGCGGCGTTGGTTATCATCAGTTAGGGTCTGCGCCCAGCGCATAGCGGCGTGCGGGTCCTCGGCGGCGCTTGCGAGCGCGTAGGCTTCGGCTCCGGCATCGCGCAGGGCGCTGGCGGGCTGGGCATCGAGCCACTCCCCAGCGGCGGTGGTATCGATCCGCGACCACATTGCCACCATTTCGCGTATTTGTTTCGGCTGTTCCTCCACAGGCACTTTCGACAGAAATTGCTGGGCAAAGGTATGGCGGTCACCGCTGCGAAGTAATCGCACCGCCAGCGGAACGGGCTCCGGAGCCGACTTGGCAGCGGCGGTGGGATTGGCGGCAGCCCAGCGGTCCCAGCCATCGGGATCGATGTCCTGCCAGCATTCGCGCAGTGCGACCAACATATAGAGCGGCTTTTCTTTGTCGATATTCGTCAACACATCCGGTGGGGCTAGGATTTCGGCGGCCATGGTCTCGGCAGCGGCGGGCGTGCGGATAAAAGCGAAAAGCCATTCACGATCCAGTGGCATCCCGACCGAACTGCCGCCGTCCTTGAGCTTAGCGAGTCGGGTGGCAGCGCGTAAGTCATAGCGCATCAGATTGATGATCTGCTCCCACACCCTCTTTTTCCCGTAGTCATCAGTAGGCATCGGCTGCCCTTCCAACCACGCTGCGAAGGCCGCAGGATCGTGAGCCTGCCACGCTGCGATCACTTCGTTATGCTCGAAGTCATCAATGCCCTCGTGTTGTTTGATCCAATGCATCGCGGCAGCCGCATCCAGCGTCACCCAGTGGCAAAGCACGTCATCCGCGCGACGCCAATCCTTGCCCAACGCAGCCGCATCCGCTTCGCGGTGGCACCCGGCGGCATCGAGCATCCGCACGGACATGGCATTGCGCCATGTTTCTTCATCCTTGTGATTAGCGATGTAGCCCGGCGGCAATGGTGGCGCGCTAACCAGCTTGGCGTCTGCGACTGGGGTGCGCTCGGCGATGCGAGTCTGCTGCCTCCACAATGGAATGGCAGATACGAGCAGCCCCATGAGGACACCAGTGCCTGCGGCCGCGCCTTTCGGAGAAAGAAGTCGCCGGTTCATGGCACGAGCATGGCTGAAAGTTTCGCCCCCAGCACGGGATCAGCATCGGACCAGCGTTGCACGAGCCCGCGCTGCAGGGGACCACGCAGGGCGGCATCGGGAATGGCAGCCGCCCAGCGCATAGCTTCTGGGGCTGACCACTCCTGCACTCCTAACTTCCGCACGCCGTAGGCTATGGCCACAGCCGCATCTTGCCCACCAGCACGCTGGAGCCACTCCAGCGCGCCTTGGCTGCCACCGAAAGAATCCAGCCACGCACGAGCGACCTCCTCCAATAACTGCGCGCGCGGCAGGCCTGGATTGGCCTGCAAGGCCGCATCGGCGCGCAGGGCACGTTCTTCTGTCGGCAAGGTGGATGAGGAATGTTCATCACTTTTTCCATGCTGCGATACCATTCCGAGTGCCGCATCGTAGGCCGCCTCAGGATCGGCAGTCGCGATCCATTCCTGACACAATTTGGCATTTTCGTTAGAATAGGCACAGGCCAGCGCTCGCCGCTCCGCACGATCTTGAGTCTCGCCCATGGAAGCTGCAAATCCACCCTGAGCCTTCAAGCGACCCTTCGCCCACGACTGTCTGACAAAATGGGTGCCGCTGCCTAGGAGCGCGGTCATGGCTACTGTTCCAGCACTTTGCTTTGCGAGCGCTTCCTTGAAAACATCATACACCGTTCGATTCAAGCATTTCACACTCATCAGCGCCGAATCCTTAACCTGCGCCAACCACGCCGCAGCCTCTTCTGGAGCAGTGGAAGCCCACTTTTCAAATACCTCCCGCGACAAAGAGCGCATGGTGGAGCCGCCCTCCCGGTTGGTCGTCACTTCCAGAGAATTAAACACGCCATTCCCGGTGAAGCGCGCTTCGGTCAGCTTCCCCGACTTGCTGCTGTCTGAGGAATAGATCGCTCGGGTTAGAGCGCCTACGTCCACGTCTCTCCAAATCCCAGCCGACGCCTTTAGGATTTCTTTCCAATCCACCGGATGCACGCGCGCTTCTGTCGCGGTGTAGAATGCCAGATAGTCTTCCGGCTTCACCCGACGCAGCAAGGCCTTGAGCCGCAGTTTGGCTAACCGATTCATCGGACGACTCGCCATTTCCACCACGGCATCAATGATCTCCGGCAGTGTCACCGGCAGGTCTGCTTCTGTTTTTCCAAATGCGCTGAGGCCTGCAGTCATCACAGCGACCGGTG
>JAYVJI010000022.1:0-9622 GCA_043769435.1 Verrucomicrobiota bacterium | reverse complement strand
CTCCAGTGCCTGTGTGGTGAATGAAATCACTGTCAGGGCTTGCCCTAGATTCAATCTCCAGCCTCCGGGTCTTCCGGGTCAGCCAGTGTCCCGGTTATTTCGCGGGCTGTTTTAAAGTGCATTTTGGCAACCTTTGTTAGGAATTCCACTCCCCGGGCGGTGATCAGCGCTGCGGCCTGGGTTTTGACGGCGCTGGAACCCCGGGGCAGGACCATGCCCAGCCGGCTGGATGCTTCCTCCAGCCAGTTGATGAATCTCTCCCGGGCCAGGATCGAAGCTGCGGCGACGGCGATATCGCTCTCGCCCTTGGTGCGCTGTTCCAGTTTCAGTCCGCTGGCTTTTGCCGCCGGCCCCAGCGCCCGGAGGAGCAGGGATTCATGGGCAAACTGATCGCTGAGGGCTCGCGGGCAGGCTGGCCGCTGAGCGAGCAGGGCATCGATGACCCGGCTATGTCCCCAGGCGAGGAGACGGTTGAGGTTTTTGAATTTCCCGTAAAGATCGTTATAGCGTTCAGGCCCGAGGCTCACCACCTCCCACGCGATCCCCGGGACGCTGCGAATAGTATCCGATAGACTCCGGATGCGTTTATCCGAGCTGATAGCCTTGCTGTCCTGCACGCCCGCATCCATGAGTGCCCGCGCGATTTCCCGGTCGGTGTAGACGCCTGCGATGACGAGGGGCCCAAAAAAATCACCCTTGCCGCTTTCATCTATGCCGAAGTGCGGGGTGAACATTTCCGGATGGAGTTCTTCTTCATAGCCCAGTTCCGCTGCTCCCAGCACCTCAGGCTCAAGAATGAATGAGATGAAATCCTCCAGTCCCTTCCCCTGGACCAGCACCTTGGGGCCTTTTTCGTAGACCGCGACGGATACCTTGTCCTTTTTTGCTGCGAAAATGGTGTATTCTTTAGGCTCGAATTTCCAGCCTCTCTCATGGAGGAGATGGCGCAGAACCTCCACCTGCTCCTTCGTCAGGGCGCGGGTGTAGCTGTTGCGAGCAGGTGTGTCCGCCACGGGGCCGGGGGGCAGATCAGGCTTTCCAGACTGGAGCAGGGCGCCGCAGTTTATCGTAGTCGCCCTCTTCACAGGCCCGCACAAACCCCTCTGTGAATGACTTCAGCTCATCCCATTGGCTGCGGATGTGGCCGCTCTCATCGTCTGATACCCTGTGATCGAGAGAAGCAGTCGTGACCGCCTCCAGCAGGTTGGCAAAATATTGAAGGATTTCATTGGTGGCCGGGACCAGTTCGTGTTGCTCTGCTTTGGTCGAGGAATTTTTCACAAAAAATCCGCCGGCCTGCTGACACAGCCACCGAATGATAGCAGGATGCCGTGTCAGGGTCATCAATGAGGCGGCGCGGTCCAGGGGATTGGCCGTGCCTCCCTCCTGCTCCGCAGGCTGCGTCCATTTGTAAACAAGGCTCAGGGAAACCCCCAGCTCGGCGGCGATAAGCTTGGGGCTGGTTTTGGCGAATGCTTCGCGGAGAACTTCGTGTGATTCCACAGGCTAGGAATGTTGTTTGGTTTGGGCTGCGCCACTGTAGAACGGGCCATATCCATTCCTCAAGCCAAATCAGGAAAATGTTAATCCTGGAGAGCGGGACCACGGATGGTCAGGAAAGTGGGGTGGGTTTTTGACCGGTGGTATCTGTCTGCGGCCTCAACTACCAGCCACCAGCCTCAACTACCAGCCTCAACCACCGGCTACAGGCTGCCCCCCTCTGCCGAGGTGCTCCAGCCCTGCGGCTAAAACCCGTCACATGGCTGGCCGCGGCAGTCCGCGGCGGCGGTGGAGCCAGAGGTCGTGGCCGCGCATGACGGAGAAGCTGGCGCTGCGGAGTTCATCCATGACGCCGGCGAGGCGGAGGCGGGTGGCGCGGACGGCGCCAAAGCCTTCGAGGGGGAGTTCCGGGGAGAAGCATCCATCATAGACATTGCTGTAACGCAGGCCGACCATGCGCAGGCTGACGCGGCGGTCCCACGCCTGCTTCATGAGCCGGTGCAGTACGGGGTAGAAGTCCTGCTCCAGGTCCGTGGGCTCAGGCAGGCTGGCGCTGCGCAGGGATTCTGCCATGTCATTGTAGCGCAGGCGCAGAGTGACGGTGCGGACGGTGCGGCCTTCGCTGCGCACCCGGACCATGAGCCGGTCCGCCATGACCCGGAGCCGGGCCAGGACCCATGGCTCATCTGTGACATCCTGATCGAAGGTGTCCTGTTCTCCGTAGGATTTAGCGGCAGGCGGGTCGATGATGACCGGGCGGTCATCCAGCCCTCTGGCAAAGGCCCGCAGCTGCCGGGCGCTCTTGCCGGCGAGCAGTGCGAGTGCTTCGAGGGGGGCTGCGGCCACTGCTCCTATGGTTCCCAGGCCGGCGGTGCGCAGCGTGGCCGCCATGGAAGGCCCTACTCCCGGCAGCCATTTGCTTTCCAGAGGCTGGAGAAAGCCCGCCTCTCTCCCTGCGGGCACGGTTATCAATCCCGCTGGTTTGTGCAGCTTACTGGCGATCTGGGAGACCAGTTTGTTAGCCGCCACGCCCTGAGAGATGGAAATTTTCAGTGATTGAAAAACGGCCCGCTGGAAGATGCGGGCGACGTCTGGAGCGCTCTGCCGGGCATTGCCGCTGAGGTCCATGTAGCCCTCATCCAGCCCGGTGATCTCTACCACCGGCGTGAAGTCATAGGCATACGCAAACATCAGTCGCGAGAAACGCTCATATTTTTCAAAATCCCCCGGCACCACGATCAACTGCGGGCACACGCGGCGGGCCTGCGCTGTGGGCATGGGGGTATATACTCCCATGCGCCGGGCTTCATAGCTGGCGGAGGCGATGATCCCGCGGCGTTCCCCGCCCACAGCCATGGGTCTCCCGCGCAGCCGGGCGTCGGCAGCCTGTTCTACGCTGGCGAAAAAAGCATCGGCATCGACGTGGAGCAGCATAGTGTGACGGGTAAATGTGTTCATGTGAACATGTTTCCGCTGCTGCGCAATGGCGAATCTGGAAGTATGGTCATGGCGGTCATGGCGGTAGAATGACGGAGCCGTGCCCGCTCCCGGCGTCTATCATCCGGGCAGCGCGGGGAGGCCTTTGAGAGCCGCACACCGGTGGAAGAGCACGCTTGGCAGGGGCGTAGGAAGCGGCCAGCCAGTTTCAGTCATTATGTATCGAACCGTATTTCTAACATGTGCCCTGTTCACGTCCGTTGTCACCGCTGCGGAAAAGGTCTCGTTTAACCGCCAGGTCCGGCCGCTGCTGTCAGATCAGTGCTTTGCCTGTCATGGGCCGGATGCCGGGAAGCGGAAGGGGGAGTTGCGCTTGGATATCCGGGAAAGTGCGATAGGTGCGGCCAAGTCCGGGGAACGGGCCATCGTGCCGGGTGAGCCTGCGAAGAGCGCGCTGATCACCCGCATCCATACAGAGGATGAAGATGACCACATGCCGCCGGCCAGCACGCACAAGCAACTGTCAGCGGAACAAAAAGCGCTGCTGGGCCAGTGGATCAGTGAGGGGGCGGAGTATCAGGAGCACTGGGCCTACTTGCCGCCCGTGAAGCCGTCCGTGCCTGCGGACGCCGGGCATCCCGTGGACTGGCTGGTGCAGGCTCGGCAAAAATCCTTGGGTCTGCAGCTTTCCGCAGAGGCGGACCGGCGCACGCTCATCCGCCGGCTCTATGCAGACCTCCACGGGCTGCCGGCGTCGGCGGCGGCAGTGGATGCCTTTCTCCAGGACGCGGCTCCTGACGCCTATGACCGGCTGGTGGACCGCCTGCTGGCTGCTCCGCAGTATGGCGAGCGCATGGCGGTGTGGTGGCTGGACATCGTGCGCTATGCTGACAGCGCAGGCTACCATTCAGATAAGGCGCGGAATGTTTCGCCTTTCCGTGACTATGTGATTGATTCCTTCAACCGGAACAAACCCTTCGACCAGTTCACTGAAGAACATCTGGCCGGTGATCTGCTGCCCGGTGCTTCCCTAGAGCAAAAAATAGGCTCCTGCTTTAACAAACTGCTCCTGACCACTGATGAAGGCGGCGCCCAGGCGAAGGACTATGAGGCCCGCTATCTGCAGGACCGTGTGCGGGCAGTGGGCACTGTCTGGCTGGCGCAGACGTGGCTGTGCGCTCAGTGCCATGATCATAAATTCGACCCCATGCTCACCCGGGACTTCTATGCCATGGGCGCATTTTTCGCAGATATTGAGGAAGGCATCATCGCCTCGCCGGAGGAGGGCATGATGGTGCTGAAGCCGGAGCAGCAGAAGGCCTATGACGAGCTGCTAGCCGGGCGTGCAAAGATCCAGGCAGTCTACGATACGGTCACTCCCGAACTGGAGCAGGCCCGTCTCCGCTGGGAAAACGAATGGCGGCAGGCAGAGCAGGCGTGGAGTCCGCTCCGCTTTTCCGGACGCACCACCGCTGACGGTTCCACACTGGAGGAATCCGGTGAGGGCGCGTACATAAACAAAGGAGCAGCGCCTGACAAGACCGTCTGGACGCTGACTAGTACGGACCTTCCCGCTGAACTCTCCGCCTTCCGGCTGGAAGCGCTGGCAGATGACTCCCTACCCGGGAAAGGCCCGGGCCGCGCTGGGAATGGTAACTTTGTGATCACAGAGATCAAAGCCCGGTTGGTTAGGGCGGATGGCAGCGTGGTTAAGGAACTGAAATTTGCTAAAGCAGAAGCAACCATCGAGCAGGCTGCTGCCAGTGAAAAGCACCCTGACAAAAAGTGGTCCGCAGCGAGCGTGATCGATGGTGACACGCGCGGGGCAGAATTCGGCTGGGCGGTGCTGCCAGCGACGGGACGGACGCAGAGCCTCTGGCTGGACCTGAGTGAGCCTGTCCGGCCCGGGGCAGGGGAGCAGCTGGTCATGGAAGTGCTCCAGAATCATGGCACGAAGCATGTGCTGGGAAAATTCCGCCTAGCAGCCACGGCGGCCCCTGCCGGCAGCTATGGCAAAGGCACCACAGTGGATGCCGTGGTAGCCACGCTGCTGCGCAAGCCGTCTGCCGCGCGGACGCCGGAAGAGCAGAAGGCACTGATGGCGCACTACAGATCAACCGCCCCGGAACTAACAGAAACCCGGAAGCAACTAGCAGATGTCGCCGCCGGGATCAAGCGCATGGAGGACGCTGCGGAACGCTGTATCGTCACCCGCAGCATGCCCGCTAGGCGCACGGTTAGAGTATTGCCCCGGGGAGATTTTCTGAATGAATCAGGGCCGGTAGTGAAGGCGGCCCTGCCAGGATATTTATACAAAGCAGCAGCCACAGACCAGGAACCTGGCCGTCTGGAACTGGCCCGGTGGCTGACTTCACGGGAAAACCCGCTCACTGCTCGCGTCCAGGCGAACAGGCTCTGGAAGCTATTCTTCGGGATAGGACTCAGCAAGACTGCGGAGGATTTCGGGCTGCAGGGAGAGATGCCGCCGAATGCTGAATTACTCGACTGGCTGGCGGCGGAAATGATGGACCGGAAGTGGGACATCAAGGCTATAGTGCGGCTGATGGTGACCAGCCAGACCTACCGGCAGGTCTCAGTCGCCTCCCCGGAAATGCTGGCCAGAGATCCGGAAAACAGGGAACTCACCCGGCAGGGCCGCTGGCGTCTGGATGCGGAGTTTGTCAGGGACTTTGCACTGTCCGCGTCACGGCTCCTGGTGTCAGATATCGGAGGCGGCAGCGTGAAGCCCTATCAGCCGGAAGGCTACTGGGAGAACCTCAACTTCCCCGTCCGGTCATGGAAAGCCTCCAACGGTCCATCCCAGTACCGCCGCGGGCTCTACACATGGTGGCAGCGGATGTTTCTGCATCCGGCTATGTTGTCATTTGATGCGCCCAGCCGGGAGGAATGCAGTGTGGAAAGAACCCGTTCCAACATTCCCCAGCAGGCCCTAGTGTTACTGAATGATCCCAGCTTTGTAGAAGCTGCCAGAGCCCTGGCCAGCCGTCTGCTAACAGAAACATCCGGTGATGACGCCGCTAGGCTCAACTGGCTCTGGCGGGAGGTCCTCCAGCGCACACCCGGGGAAGCAGAACGCGCCGTGCTCCTGCCGCTGCTGGCCAGACACCGGGAGCAGTTCCAGGCGGATGTGCCCGCTGCCCAGGCATTGGCCAGGACCGGCATACTTCCCGTCCCGGCCATCGACCCGGTGGAACTGGGCGCATGGACCAGCCTCACCCGGGTAGCACTCAATCTCCACGAATTCATTACCCGCTCCTAGCTTATTATTATGATCACCGCCTCCCCACTACACTCCGCCATCAGGCGCCGGGCTTTTCTTTCCCGGACTGGCTATGGCTTTGGTGCTGCTGCCCTAGCCGGTCTCTTTTCCTCCGCCGGGTCCGCCACTGCTGCCGGAGTGCCCGGTATGCTCAAGGAAACGCATTTTCCAGCCACGGCTAAGCGTGTCATTTTCCTGAGCATGGCCGGCGGGCCCTCGCATCTGGAGACCTTCGACTACAAGCCCGCCCTCGCAAAAATGGACGGCCAGCCGATGCCTGAAAGCATGACCAAGGGGCAGCAGATCGCCCAGCTGCAGGGACAGGCGCTGAAGTGCTTTGCTCCGCAGCACGGCTTTCAGAAATACGGTAAATCCGGCCAGGAATTCAGTTCGCTGCTGCCCCTGCTCGGCACCATGGCCGATGAATTGTGCATTGTCAGGTCAGTGTTCACTGAGGCCATCAATCATGACCCTGCGCACATGTTTATGAATACCGGATCGCAGATCGCCGGACGGCCATCCATGGGAGCCTGGGCCACATACGGGCTGGGGACTGTGTCCGAAAATCTGCCGGGATTTGTAGTGCTCACTTCCCACGGACGCGGCGGGCAAAATCAACCAATCGCTGCACGGCAGTGGGCCAGCGGGTTTCTTCCCAGTCGCTATCAGGGCGTGCATTTGCGGGGAAAAGGGGATCCCGTCATGTATCTGAATGCGCCGCCGGGCATCACGCCCGGCCGCCAAGAGGACGTCGTCAAAACGATCAATGCACTCAATGCTCAGCACTATGCAGACGTGGCGGATCCGGAAATAGCCACCCGTATCGCTCAGTATGAAATGGCCTTTCAGATGCAGTCCAGCGTGCCTGAACTCATGGACATAGCAAAGGAGCCCGCCGCCACGCTTGACCTCTACGGGTGCAAGCCCGGCGACGGCAGCTTCGCCTATAATTGCCTCCTCGCCCGTCGCCTAGCGGAGCGCGGGGTGAGGTTCATCCAGCTCTACCACAAGGACTGGGACCATCACGGGGACATCAAGCAGGGTATCGCCTACAAGGCAGAGGAAATCGACCGGGCCTGCATGGCCCTGCTCACTGATCTGAAACAGCGGGACATGCTCAAGGATACCCTCGTCATCTGGGGCGGTGAATTCGGACGCACTCCCATGTCGCAGGGAAATGGCCGGGATCACCATAACAAAGGGTTCAGTGTGTGGATGGCTGGCGGAGGGATCAAGCCGGGCATCAGCTACGGAGCGACGGATGAACTAGGCTACTACGCCGTCCAAGACCCCGTGGAAGTCCATGATCTGCACGCCACCATGATGCAGTGCCTCGGCGTCGAGCACACCCGGCTCACCTATCGGTTCCAGGGCCGGGACTACCGGCTCACCGACATCAAGGGGCACGTCATCAAGTCCATCCTAGCCTGAATAGCAGACTCCTCATTGACGGCCCGGTGGAACGAGTGAACTACCGCGCATCATGAAGCGATTCCCATTGTTGCGCCGCGCCGGTCGCTGGGTCCTGAGACTCACCCTGGTATTGTGTGGTTTGATAGCGGTGTATTTTCTGGCCGTGCTTATCCTGATGGTGACTCCGGCTAACCGGAGTTTTCAGGAACCCAGCGAGGGCATCGACATATTCGTGTTCACCAACGGCGTGCACACAGACATCGTCGTGCCTGGCGATCCCGCATGGATGGAATGGCTGGGAGAGGATCCAGACGGCGTGCCCCCTGCCTATTACTCGTTTGGTTGGGGCGACCGCAGGTTTTTTCTGGAGACTCCGGAATGGAGCGATCTCACTGTTCCCGTGGCATTTCAGGCGCTGGCCGGAACAGGGACTTCCCTCATGCATGTGGAGCGGTTCAGCCTCCCACCTTCGCTTGATGATACCTGCCGGCGGATCAGGCTCAGCAAAACCCAGCTGGCCCGGCTCTCGGCGGCCCTGCGTCAGGGGTTCAAGACCGGGCAGGATGGTCGCACCATATTGCTCAGCGCTCCGGGCTATCGCTTTTCGGATACTTTTTATGAAGGCCGGGGAGCCTACAGTGCCATCCAAACCTGCAAGACCTGGACGGGCAGTGCCCTACGGGAGGCCGGTGTAAAAGTCAGCCTCTGGACCCCATTTCAGTCAGGGGTTTTCTATCATCTGCCTGCCCACAATTAATCCCTCGCCGGCTGGACTGCCGCGACATCAACCAGCGCAGGCAAGCCGGGGTGTGACCGCGCCGTGATGCAGCGGAACACGGCCTTCTTGGCTGTGGCGGCTCGCGGTCGTCTCGACCGCGATGAGCAGAGGTCAAGATGACCGCTGGCCAACACAGGCGAGACGCACTGTGTTCCTCTCGACTTTTAAGAACATCACGGCGCGGTCACACCCCATCGAAGCTCAATCCGGCCAAATAGCGGTTATCCCGCTCGCCTGAGGTGCCTTGGTAGGGAGGGTCCATGTAGATCACATCGTGCTTGGTTGCATTGGCAAGAACGTCGCGAAAATCATGGGAGGTGACCATGGCTTTTCCGCGAAGCATCATGGAAACTGCGATAACTGCGATGATGTTTTGCCGCATGGTCTCTGGGCGGGTGCCAAGCCTGCGTTTGTTAGGGCTCTGATTGAAAAGACCTTCGTTGTTGTAGCGGATGGCTCCCTTGATACAGCGGGTCAGTAGGTAGAAAAACAGGGTGGGTTCTTGCGTGCGATTGAATTGCTCCCGCACAGTATAAAAATGCTCCAAAGCTTCCTCGGAATCACTCTTCCACAACTTGGCATAAGCATCGGCAACATCCTCGGGCCGATTGATCATTTGATTCACTAGCTCGGAAAGCGGCCTATTCAGGTCATTGATCCAATACGATGAGGAACGACCTCTGGCCGCACAGGCCAAGGTCGTCGCAGCTGAGCCAGCGAAAGGCTCAACAAAGCGTTGAAAGGTGGAGGGGAAATATCTGACGATCAAAGGAGCCAAAGCCCGCTTGCTACCCTGATATTGAAATGGCTGGGGAACGATCATGTGGCTCTTTTTAGCTGAGGTCTATGGGTCGGGTGAAGTCCTTCTGACGGGGTTGAATCTCGAACGGATACGGGCAGGCTTGCAGCGATTGCTTGAACCGCTGCATTCTCATCAGCCTGTGGCAATGTTCTGAAATTATTCAAATCCAGTTTAAAGTCTTTTACATCTAGGTATTATGTGGTTGGCATGGCGGAAGTAGGGTCTGGCAAAGTTAGGTGACTATGAAGTAAAAGGATTCACGAGCTTCACGCCTGCATTCTTAAAATCGGCAACGCTCAGCACGTTTGTGTCCACCAAGTAGTTCATAGCTTGATGGTGCGTGGCAAGTCTTTGGCCCGTGGCGGAAGTTCAAACGGGTAAGGGCAGGCTTGCAGGAGTTCGATCAGGCCTT
>JAYVJI010000021.1:0-1657 GCA_043769435.1 Verrucomicrobiota bacterium | reverse complement strand
AGCCACTGGCCGGCGAAGTTCTTCACAAGGGCCTCCCTGCGCGGATCTGTCAGCAGGCGCCTTACCTGCGCGCGCAGGACTTCCGGATTAGTGATCGTGCCGGCATCGGCGAGCATTGTCAGTTCATCATCCGGCATAGATGACCAGAGGAAATACGCGAGCCGTGAGGCCAGTTCATGTGGTGTGAGCTGGCGGGGCTCTGCTTCCAGCGCTTCGGGTTCCACTAGATCTAGGACATGCGGGGACGTCAGCACAGCGGCCAGGGGCACTTTGATGGCTGCCACAAATGACGGCTTTTCTGCGCGCACCCGCTGAAACAATGCAAGCTTGGATTCCACCTCATCAGCCCTGACCGGACGGCGGTAGGCTCGGGTCATGAATGCTGTGATCACAGCGCGGGCATAGGCCGGTTCTTCCTTGGATTTGTCAGGAATTTCTAACATAATGCGCCGGTGTGCCGGCGGTGGCCATTGCGGATACAATGGTCCTTCCAGCTCGATCCAGTCTATCAGTAGCTCCGGTCTCGCAAATCCGTCACGGCCCTGCAGCCAGTGATTCTCCAGCACCTTGGGGACATCATAGGCATATGCAAACTCGACCCCGGCATCGACCGGTGTAAACCACGTCCGCACCTCGTAGATTCTGGGGGATGCTTCCAGGGCGTCGACATCCATTTCTGCTATGGCTTGTGGCGTGCCCCCCAGATGCCGGGTCAGCTTCAACCTCGGCGGGCCATAGTTATACATCCGGTGCGAGGCGAAATGCTTTAATTCGCTCTCATCCTGCCCCGTGCGGTGCTTCTGGCCTGCGGGGTTTTTCAGAGTCTCCGCATCACGTCGCGCTGCAAGAAGCTTCACGACTGAGGAAACGACATCATCTTTGGTGGGAATGCGTCCCGCTGCTCGAAAGCGAATCACATATTCTCCTTCCACCGGAACCTTGAAATCGCGGAACCCCAGCCCCTTGTTCCAGGACTCGTGATGGATCACCGTGAAGCCATGTTCAGTTAGGTTTTCACCATCGTTCAGCAGGATGTTGTTGCCATCGCGTTTCACGCGATAGCTGTCAGTGCTCCCGGTGTTTTCCTCCGGCTCAAAGTGCCATTTGATCGTGGCAGGTTGCGGGCCCTCAACGAGAACTCTGTCCAAGATCTGGCCCGCAGCAGCATGATAAAGCTCCACCTGCATCGGGGACATGGTCAATGCCTGACCAATGTTGTCAAAACCGCCGGCAGGCGGATCCTCCGGAAACTTTTCCGCAGGGCTGAAGTCCACGCCCGTGAGATCGCGAATGGTATTGTTATACTCCGCGCGGTTCATCCGGCGCAATACCACCCGGTTGGAACGCTTTGATACTTCCACCCGCGCCAGCGCTTCCTCCAGCCAGATCACGAATTTGGCAGCCGAATCCGCTGACGGCTGCGGTTCTTCCTCGGGTGGCATTTCGTGGCGACCCATCACGTCTACCACTTCTTTCCATTTAGCCATGACGGCCGGATCTGCAAAATTATCGCCTAGGCTGTCCAGCCGCAGCTTACCCTTTTGCTTATCCGGCCCGTGGCAGGCCACACAGTGCTCTTTCAGGAATGGCTCCACGGTTTCCCTGAATCCTGCCTCTCCTGCTTGAGTGAAGGAGGTAAACAGGAGCAGGTTAAGAA
>JAYVJI010000020.1:0-7684 GCA_043769435.1 Verrucomicrobiota bacterium | reverse complement strand
GGGCAGGGGCATGAGACGTACCCGAAGCCTCGATTTGCTGATCAGTGCGCTGGTTCACTGCACGAAACCGGTCACGATCGCTGAGCTCTGCGCAGCCGGCCCGCTGGCCTCGCAGTGCGATCCCGCCACGGTTTACCGGCTGCTCATGAAGCTGGAGGAACACGGCATGGTCCGTCGCATGGGGCTGCATGAGCGTTCCATTTATTTTGTTCCAGTCCTCCCAGGACAACACCGAGACTACCTCATCTGCACCGGCTGTGGCTCTATCCAGGCCGTGACCATGGCCTGCCCCGTCCGGGCCTTGGAGGAGAAGTTGGAATCGGAGACCGGTTTCCGTCATATATACCATGAGCTGGAATTCTTCGGCGTCTGCTCCGGCTGCCATCACGGCAGAGAGCACGCCGGACGCCCCCATTGCTGCTGAATGCCTGGGCTGGCTGGGTTGCTGGACTGGATTTACCTGATCCTGACGGATTTCCGGTGGCTTATGGCTTTGACTTTTCCGGGACTGGTAATTCCGCTTCCTTCTCCATACCATGGCCAACGAATCTAACGAATCACTAAATCCTTACGCAGCTCCGCAGGCGGCTATTGAGCCGATACCAACCGCCAACGCCCGCTATGCGCTGGCATCTGAGGGGAAGCGGTTCGCGGGATGGCTGCTGGATAGCCTTTTTTTGGCGGTCATAATGGGCTTTGCGGTGGGTATTCCTATGGTGTTGCGTCCCGCAGACAGTAATTATGATTCTGAAATTGAGGATGGTTTGTCTATTTCGGAAATGTGGGCACTTGTTGGCGGATTACTAGTTTGGTTTATTGTTCAGGGATGGTTGATGGGCGCCCGTTCGCAAACGTTAGGTAAAGTGCTGCTCCGAATGAAGATTCTGTCGGTAAGCCATGAGCGGGTCGGAGCCGGAAAATTGATCGTGATGAGGTTGATACTCCCCAATATGTTGGGATTTTTTTTCTGCGGGCCGCTGTTCACAATAATTGACGCGCTTTTGATCTTTCGGAAGACCAGTCGATGTCTGCATGATAACTTCGCGGGTACCATCGTGGTGGACCTGGCGAGGCCAATCCCGGGCCGCAGGACGGGGCGTGTGCTGCAGCCGCAGTGGTCTGCCCATCAGCCACCGCGAAGCAGCGGGACAGCTGGGGGACCGGCCCCGCGGCCACTGCCTCCGCAGCGGGTCATCCGGCCAAAGGATCCTAGTCACTGATAGCTGAAACTCACACTGGCGCGGACGTATATTGATGTCATGTTCTGCCCTATCCATGTTTCGACCAGCCACATTTATTCACGCCCTGATCCTTGTCCTAGCAACCCCGGCGGGGCGCTGCCAGGATGACATGGATTTTGACTACACCGCCGCCACGGTGGTGCTGTATAACAAAAGTCTCCCTGCATCAGAGTCCATCGCTAGGCACTACATGAAAGCCAGGGGGATTCCGGAAGCGCATGCTGTTGGACTAGATTGCTCCACGGCGGAAGTGATAACCCGGGAGGTTTTTGAAAAGGAGATAGAGAAACCCCTGCGGGCTGAATTCGCCGCGCGGGGATGGTGGGAAACCGGTGTCGTTCCCGGCCAGGGAAACATAGCTGTGAAAACCACGATGCGGGCCATCACCATCATCCAGGGTATTCCGCTCACTATCTCAGAACAAGCCCGTCCGCAAAACGCTCCGCCGAGCAAGCTGGCTCCGCCTTTTCAGGTGAATGCATCCAGCGTGGATGCGGAGGTAACCATGCTGGGAGTTCTGGATAAAGCCAGTGAGGGACCGCTATCAAATCCCTACTACAAGAAGGATGTTCCCTTTTGGAAATCAGGCCTTGTCCCGATGTATCTCACGGGCCGCATCGACGGTCCGGATAAGGCCACGGCGATCCGCCTGATCGATGATACCATCGCCACAGAAAAGGAGGGGCTCTATGGCTACGCCTATGTCGATCTGGCGCAGAAGAACGCTGAAGGTTATAAGATAGGGGAAACCTGGCTCACGACGGCAGCTGCCGCTCTGGAAGTGAAGGGGATCCCCACCATCATGGACACTTGGGCCCCCACTCTGCCACTGAATTACCCGATGGAGCACTGTGCGTATTACCTCGGCTGGTACATCGACAAGGCCGATGGTCCGTTTCTCAATCCAAGGTTCCGCTTTGAACGAGGCGCAGTGGCCTGTCACATCCACAGTTTCAGCGCCACGTCGCTCAGAACCACCAGTAATTACTGGTGCGGTCCATTGCTGGACAAGGGGGCCTGCGCGGTCATGGGAAATGTGCTGGAGCCTTATCTGACTCTTTGTTCCAACCTTGATATTCTCACGCAGCGGCTCCTTGCCGGATATAATCTGGGTGAATCCGCACTGGCCTCGCTGCAGGGCCTTTCATGGATGCATGTGACTCTCGGTGACCCGCTCTACCGTCCGTTCTATGTCAAGCCGGACTCAGACAAAAGCCGCAATGTCGCATTAAAAGCGCTGCGGCTCGTTGCGGAAAGCCATGATCCGCTAACCAAAGATGAGGCGTTCACCGCTGGGGTGAAGCGCTCCGCAGAGGCGCTGGATAGCCCGGAACTCTATGAATACCTCGCGCTGCATTCCCAGAACGGCGGTGGCAAGGTCCATCCTAAAGCTGCCCCATGGCTGGAGCTGGCCGGTAAAGCATGGAAAGCCCCCGCAGACCGCATCCGCATACTCATGCTGAAGGCCGACGCGTTGCGGCGGGATGGTGAGCGTAAGGAAGCCATCAAAATCCTCACCGGCATCACCGGATTGTATCCGGAAGAAGCCGGCACCGCTGCTGCACGGGTCTGGCTGGAACAACTCCGGGCGGAAAAATAGCTAACAAGATGTCAGCTACCGCAGACGCCGCACACTACGCGGACTTCCTGGCAGCCAACACAGCGGGTATGCACCTGCGTGAGCCGGAGCTGTTCCCGGTGGAAGGCGAGCCTGACGAACTCACATGGCAGAGCCGGTGGTTCAGCGGTGCCTTCGGGCGCGATTTTCTAACACATGATGGTGCTCCTGTGAGGATCGTCCACTTCGGGTGGTGGAACCACGGTGCCGGGCCGGATTTCCGGGATTGTGTGGTGGAGATCAACGGAGAGACTAGGCGTGGCAGCATTGAGCTGGACCGCTTCCCGCGTGACTGGGAGGCACACGGGCATGCCGCTAATCCCGCCTATGACGACACCGTGCTGCACTTGATCTTAGCGCCGGCCCGCCAGCCCCGGGTATTCACCCGCACTTCCAATGACAAATCAGTCCCGCAGGTTTACCTCAAGACGGAAACTGTGTATGCCACCAATGACGGGACGGAGGTCCCCGCAGCCAGGCCCGGTCGTTGTTCTCAGAGCCTGACGAGGCTGTCTGCAGCAGAGATCCTGCGCATCTTGGAATGCGCGGCCCGCTACCGGATAGAGCGCAAAGCAAGGCGCTGGCTAACCACTGCCGATGTGCACGGCATGGACCAGACCCTCTACCAGGGAATGGCCGCAGCACTGGGCTACCGGCAAAACCAAACCGCGATGACCGTCATCGCTCAAAGGCTGCCTCTCACCATGCTCCAGCAGCATCCCGGGGAAGCGGAAGCCCTGCTCTACGGCGCTGCGGGATTTCTGGAAGGTCCGGCCTATGATGCCGCCCCTGCTGAGGACACCAGACTTTACCTCCGCGGCCTTTGGGAGCACTGGTGGCGCTACCGTGCAGCTTTTTCACCCGGCGCGCCGTGCCATCCTGTCCGCTGGGTCATGAGCGGCACCAGGCCGGTGAACCATCCTCACCGCCGCATGGCAGCGCTCTGGCAGTTGGCTAGCCGGTGGCGCAGCCTGAGGCGGATCCTGACGCCGGATGGGTTTGATCCTGCCAGATTCATTGAGGCGTTGGCCGCCTGCTCTCATCCTTACTGGGACTATCACTTCACCCTGACCAGCAAGCCCTCCGCAAGCCGCATGGCATTGATCGGCGGACCGCGGGCGGGCGACATGATGGCTAACCTCCTCTATCCGCTTTTCATCCGGCAGCGGCCATCGCTCTGGCAGAGCTACGCCGCGCTGGCTGCGGACCAGGAAAATGAAAAAACAAAAGTCGCGGCCATCCGAATCTTCGGCAGCAATGCAGCGGGACGCGCCATGACCCGCAAGGCATGGCAACAACAAGCCCTCCTCCAGATCTATGAGGACTTTTGCCTGCATGATCTTACTGACTGTGCAGCCTGTCCCTATCCTGAGCAATTGCAGGCACACGGCAGGGGGTGATTCTTCTGCGGGGATTGAGTGGAATATTGCCGAAAAGCCGATCCCGGCAGGCTTTATCAGGCATGGCATGACTAACTAACGCGGGAAGCCAGGTCTTGCGCTTGCCAAAAGTCTGGCAGAAACCAGATAACTCGCGTTCCCGGCCTGTAGTTCAGGCCTAACCGACCAATAGATACCTTTACCAAGAACATGCTTCACCTAACTGAACTGGAATCCACGCTTGATCATGCCGTCCGTGATGGCCGCCTACTGGCGTCCAGCAAATTGAATATTCTGTCATTGGCATCAGGAAGCCAGGACGCCGTCGTGCATGACAGCATCAGCGAGCTGGTGAGCGCGCAGGCATGGACAGAACTGGACGACCGCTTTTTCAAAACGCTCGCCTTTGGCACCAGTGGACTGCGCGGACGGAGCATCGGAAAAACCGTCACTAGGGCAGAGCTGGGGACCGCCGCGGCCGGTCAGCGCCCGGAATTTCCCTGCGTCGGCACGAATGCACTGAACTACTATAACCTCACGCGCGCCATCCGCGGGCTTTGCGCTTACCTCTCGCAGTGGCATGTCGCTGCGGGGCTCGGCGGGCGCCCGTCCATCGTATTCAGTCATGATACCCGGCATTTCGCCCGGGAATTTGTGGAATTTTGTGCTAGGGTGACCACAGAATCCGGCGTGGATGCCCTGATCTTTGCCAGCCACAGGCCCACGCCAGAGCTTTCATTTGCAGTGCGCCACACTGGAGCCACCGGCGGAGTGATGCTCACGGCCAGTCATAACCCTTATCATGATAACGGATTCAAGGTTTATTTCAATGAAGGTGATCCTATCGTGGAGCCGGTGGCCAGCGGTATCTTAAAGGAAGTAAATGCTATTGTTAGCGACAGCTATCTTCCTTTGCCAGCGGAATCACGCGGCACCATCCGCCTGCTGGGAGAGGAGGTGGATGCGGCCTACCTGCAACGGCTTGAAGGCGTGATGCTACAGCCGGGCTTGTTGGAGAAGGCGAGGAGCCTGAAGATCGTCTACACCGCCATCCATGGCACCGGGGGTGTTTTTGTTCCCACCATCCTCAGGAAACTGGGGTTTGATCTCCATACAGTAGCCGCTCAGGATGTGCCGGATGGGGCCTTTCCTACTGTTAAGTCTCCCAACCCCGAAAATGCCAGTGCGCTGAAGATGGCGATGGATCTGGCCACGGAAACCGGGGCCGATATCGTCATAGGAAATGACCCGGATTGTGACCGTATGGGAGTGGCTGTCCGCAATGCATCAGGAGCGCTGCAATTAATCACGGGGAATGAGATAGGCTCACTCATGGCTTGGTACCGCACCAGGACTATGTTTGCGATGGGTATCCTCAATGAGCAGAACCGCGATCACGCAGTCATCGTCAAAACGCTGGTCACCACTCCTTTGCAGGACGTCATCGCACATGCCTTCAAAGTAAAGGTGGTCAATACGCTGACGGGCTTCAAATACATAGGAGCCAAGCTGACGAAGTACGAAAAGGCCCTGCCGGCAGCAGTGCGTGCCAACTACCGCAATCTCACTGATGCAGAGAGCTGCGCCGCCAGACTGCAGGACAGCCTTTTCTTCATTTTTGGAGGAGAGGAAAGCTATGGCTATATGTGTACTGACTGGATTCGTGACAAGGACGGGAACGGCGCGGTGGTCATGTTCGCTGAGCTGGCTGCCTACGCTGCCAGCCGGGGTCTCACCATCCCGGATCTGCTAGATGAAGTTTACTGCACGTATGGGTACTTTACAGATCATACGGAGTCACCGGAATTTCCTGGCGCAGATGGGGCGGAAAAAATGCGTCGGCTGGTGGACAGCTACACCACGTCCCCGGTTTCCTCGCTGGATGGCACTGCTATCATCAAATCCATCAACTACGCGATCGATGATGTTTATGACGAGGAGGGCGATCTGCTCCCAAAGGAAAACATGATTTTCATGGACCTCGCTGATGGCCGCCGCTTTGCTATGAGGCCCAGCGGTACTGAGCCAAAAGTGAAGTTCTACTTTTTTGCCAGCAGGGTGCCGGCGCCGGGAACCGTATTGCCTGCTGAGCAACTGCCCGCGATCCGGAAGGATGTCAGGGACTCCATCGACCGGCTCTGGAGAGAAATCGAGCGGGACATCCATGCCCGGTTGTCCGCCCAGTCATGAGCGGCTGGAAATCGTCGCTCATCGCTCTAACCAGCGGACTGTTGTTCGCGCTGGCTTTCCCGCCATTTCACATCTGGCCCATGGCATGGGTGTGGCTGGTGCCCCTGCTGATCGTGCTTTGGTGGGTGAGGCCGCCCAGTGGCCGGCGCAGCCTCTGGTCCGGCCTGTGGCACGGCTGGCTCACCGGCCTTGGGGCTTTCGGCAGCACGCTCTACTGGATCGGGCATGTCACTGTTCCGGGCGTGATCGCTATGTGTATTTACCTAGCGCTGTATCCCGCCGTGTGGGGATTCTTCGCGGTGCTGCTCAGGCCGCGCGGGGCATGGCACGGACAACTGGCGGCGTTCACCCTAGCTTGCCTGTGGGCTGGATTGGAGTGGCTCCGCAGCGTCTTGCTAACTGGATTTCCATGGAATGGAGCCGCAGTTCCCCTCATCGAAATGCCCGGACTGCGGGCTGCTGCCACAGGCATCGGTGTCATCGGGCTTTCTATCGCTCCCGTATTCTTTCAGGCCGGGCTCTGCGCCGCATGGAAAAGCTGGAGGCGTGAGCGGCTCTCGCTGCCGTTCTTTTTGGGATGGTCTGTCCCGGTAGGTATGAGCATACTCGGCTGGAACCAGCGCCCTGTCTCCGGCATCCAAACGAGCGTGCTGCTGCTGCAACCTAACACTCCGATGGAGGCCCGCTTTTCGGAAGAGGGAACCCTAGAGGCTTACCGGAATCTTGTCGCGCAGACGCTGCATGAGATGGCTCGCTACCCCGGGGAAGCAAGTCCTGCATTTGTGATCTGGCCGGAGGGTTCACTGCCCTGGGCGGCTGATGTTGATCCTCCGGAGTCCGGGCCGGACGGGGTGCCCATTCCCCCCATCAAGACCGTGCTGGATGCCGTGCCTCACACTTTCATCATGGGCTGCGACTCCCGCAGCGGGGTGGACGAGTCCGCCGCTCCCATGCCTGAAGGTAAATGGCCACTCTATAACTGCATCGCCGTGATCCGGGGAAAAGAAGTAGCGCTCCATGCCAAATTACGCATCGTGCCATTTGGGGAGTTTCTTCCGCTGCGCAAGGAACTGCCCTTCATGGAAGCGTGGCTGGGGCACTTGATCCCTTCCAACTTTGACCGCGGCAGTTCCTTAGAGCCGCTCTATCCGGACAACGCCGGCCCCTCGATCATTCCTCTGGTCTGCTTTGAGGACACATTCGGCGATCACGCACGCCGGTTCATCCGCGATGAGCCTCAGCTTATGGTGAATGTC
>JAYVJI010000019.1:0-3526 GCA_043769435.1 Verrucomicrobiota bacterium | reverse complement strand
GCAACTGCGCGAGGTTGTTGAGGCGGATGGCAACATTGGGATGGTCGTTGCCATAGGAGGCTTCATCGATGGCCAGCGCGCGGCGCGTGAGGGGCTCCGCCTCCGCGGGGCGGTTCGTGGCCTGGAGCAACTGCGCGAGGTTGTTGAGATACGGAGCGGTATCGGGATGGTCCTTGCCGCGGGCGTTTTCCGTGAGGGCGAGGGCGCGGCGGAAGGGCGGCTCGGCGGCGCGGTAGTTGGCCTGGGATTGCAGCAGGGTGGCCGCACGGTCGAGCAGGCGGGCGGTGGGGTCCGGCAGGCCGCGGTCTGCGGCGGCGGTGGAGGTGGCCAGGGCGTGGGGGAGGAGGGGCACGGCGACGGGCCAGGTGCGGACGTCATCGGTATCACGCGGCATGGCGTCATTGACCCATGTGAGGGCGGCGGTGAGGGCGGGGGGCGGGGACCCGCTCTGCCCCTGGCGGCTGATTTCCTGGACGAGGCGGTGGAGGCTGAAGCTCTGCCCGTCTGCGCTGAGACTAGCCAGATGCAGGTCGCCCAATTCCACCAACTGCGCGCGGGGATCGTCGCTGTCTGCCATGCTCTGCAGCATGGCGGCGGGCATGGGATCGGGTGCGATCCATGCCAGCACCTGCAGGAGGTCGCGCGCGTCCTGACTTAATAGCGCGACGCTGGTTTCCCAGGTGACGGCGAGGCTGCGCGGGTACTGGCTTTTCACCGCATCGTGCCAGGCCAGCACGCGGGGGCGCTGGGTTTCCCAGTCGCGGAGGTAGTCGGGCAGGGAGCAGCGGCGGTGGCGGATGTAGGCGCCGCATTGCTCCAGCGCTAGGGCGAGGCCGTCGAGCTTTTCTGCGATGTGGCGCGCGGTGTCAGGGTCGTCCGCACGCCGGGCGCGGCGGCCGTGGGTGCGCTCCATGAGGAAGTCGATGCTGGCTTTCTCTGACAAGACATCGAGGTCCAGGGGCGTGACGCCGGCGGGCCAGTCGGCCAGCCGGGAAGTGATGACGACATGGCCACCGCGCAACTGAGGGAGCAGGGCGGAGACGGCGGCCTGCGCCTGGGGGGTGTCCACGTTGTCTATGATGAGGAACCACCCTGGATGGGCGTGCAGCCATGTGAGGACGGCGGCGGTCTGCACGCGGATGTCGGTGGCGTCCTGCTCCTCCAGATTGAGCACCAGGGGGCCGCAGAGGGCGGGCAGATTCCGCGCCAGGGCGTCGGGCGAATCGGCCACGAGGAAGATCAGCGCGTTGTATTGGTCCTCAAACTGCCATGCATACTCGACGGCGGCGCGGGTCTTTCCCACGCCGCCCAGGCCGTGGATGGCCTGCACGCCGCGGATGACGGTGGCCTGCGCGCTGGTGAGCTGCGTTCTAAGATCAGTGAGGAAGGAGTCGCGGCCCTTGAAGAGCGTGCCCAGCGTGGGCCAGGGGAGGGAGTTGGGCCTGGCCCCGGGGACATGGAGTCCGTAGTGCCGATAGATGTGCGCGGGGATGGTGGCGATGTAGCCGAGTTCGCCGGCGCAGGGCGTGGGGTATTTTTCGACGAGGAGGAGGCGGTCGAGGTGCTGCTTTTGCGCAAAGTCCGCGCGGGGCTTTTTGTTTTCAAAGGCATCGGCCGGCGCATAGACGAAGAGGGGGATGCCAAAGTGGAGGGCGAGGAAGGCCTCCCACTGTGTGTAGGTGATGCCGCTGAGATCGCCGAGGGCCTCGCGGAGCGCGGGGTGCCCGGGAAGAAAGGTGCCGCCAGGAAGTGAGTGCAGGAATTCCGCGACCTGGCTGGCGCTGGCGACGGAGCCTGACTGATGCCCGGCAATGTGAATGACGAGGCCGCAGTCGCGGAGGAGTTCGCTGAGTTTGCCGAGAGTTTTGGTTTCGGTCTGGGGAAAGATTTCCTGGAACTCGCTGTCAAAGCCCGCAGGCCGCAGGGTGTCGGCCAGAGTGACGCGGAGCGCGCCAAATTCGCCGGTGGCGGCGGAGAGGAAGAGGCGGCGGTGCGCGGACATGCGGCGGGCGATAGCCGGACGGACGGCAGGTGTCAAGATTTGTTTGCGGGGGAATGACGGGATGGGTGCAGGACAAAAAAGTAACCGATGCGCTCAGGCAGCGTTTTTGACGGCGCTTCTGGCGGTCCAGAAGTCGTCGAATCGGGTTTGGCTCAGGAGGGCGGTGCGGATGTGGAGCAGGTTCTTCGCTCCCGGTTCGCTCCAGAACATGCCGGAGCATTTGAAGCGCGCCCCAATGACTTTCTTGCATCCCGCTTCCACGACTCCTGATCCGATGAAAAAACCTGCGGCTCGATACTTCGCATAGTCCATCCGGGGTTGCTGGTTTTCCAGATAGTTGATTTTCGACTCTAGGCTGAGGGTGTCGATCCCTTCTTTCCCAACGCAGGCTTTGGCTTCAATGAGGATGTCTCCGATTTTGGATCGCGCCATTTCCCCGCGCCACCGGGTGTAAAGTTCAGTGGCCGTGGGGGCGGCTCCGGGGTGGATGAGTTTGGCCATCTCTATCAAGTATTCGCTGGCATGCCAGAAGTCTAGGATGCATGTGGCCTCCGGAAAGTAGTTGCGGGCCAGCTCCCAGATCCAAGCGGCTCCGTCGCCGAGGAAGACGACCCGGGCGGCCTTCGCGATGCCCCGCCGCTTAGCCTCATCGCGTAACTTTGGACCAAAATCCCCCGATGTTTCGATGCCTGCGATCCACGTCGTCGAGTCTTCATCGCGCTCGGGTTCGCCTTCCTCATTCAGTCCGGTCTGGGTAAAAACGCACCCGGTTTTCACCTCGCGGGTTTTGGCCTGGCCATCGGCTCCGCGACCCTTCACTCCCACGAGGGACTGCCGGTTCATGGGCACGCCGGTGCCATCGGCCTCCACATACATGATAGGCACGGGGATGGCGGGAGGGGCCGGGAGGCGTTTGAGCTTTTCCCGCAAGGCAGCGCCCACGTCCTGACAAAGCCGTTGCAGTTGGCGGGAGCCGGTCTTGAGCCCGGCCAGCTCATGGAGATCAATACTGGCTTCTCCATAACTGGACTGCGCGGCCGCTCTGCTTGCGATCCTAGCAAAGCCCGGGGTGAAGCGGCCGAACAAGCCCAAATGTTGATCCAGAGGACAGCGTCCGCGCAGACCCCGGCTCTTGGAGCGCTCAAAGTAGTAACTGCGGGAGATGGTTAGTGGTCCGAGCAGGGATTGGATGACGAGCTTGCGGCGGGGGTGGCATTTTTCGCCGGGTTGCGGATGATCACCGGGGGCTTTGATCTGGCTGATCAAATCTGCTAGGAGCCTAGCACCATCAAGCAGCAGCGCCTTTCGCAGGCCTTCCTCCAGCCCACGGACATCGCCGAATGCGCCGGTGTTTATTTTTTGGAGGGCGTCTTTGAGGAAGGTTTCGGTTTCGCGGTATTTTTCGTCTGTAGCGGCTTCCTGGAGTTTTTTTTTGAAGGGAGCATGGGGCCGCTGCGTTGGGTGAGGGTTTCCGTTAGAGCGGCGAATTCATCGGCCAGCTGAACAAAGCGCTGGTAGCCATCG
>JAYVJI010000018.1:0-2177 GCA_043769435.1 Verrucomicrobiota bacterium | reverse complement strand
CCTGCATCATCCGCCGGTCCTTCTTGGCTGGTTTCAGTGCGGGCATGGTGGCGTGATTGAGGCGGCTTTCCTCACGCTGCCGCCGTGCTTTTTCATACGCTTCCGGCGGGGTGAGATCGATCAAGTATTCACCCGCAAGCGCCGCTCCGACACGGCGGTCCAGCAACGCCTTCACCTGGATGCTCCGGGTGATGTCCGGCAACTCCACGGTGAACACATCCCCAGGCCGGACGGGCCGGGCCGCCCGGCAATCCTGACCAGCGGCCAGCACGCGCTGAAGCCGGCAGGCATCGGTCGCCTGCTGACGCGTCTTGAATACCCTGACGCACCACAGCCATTTATCGAGTCGGACAGTTTCCACAGCAGCGGGAGTCTATTGACGGGTGGAGCGGCGGCGGCGGGTATGGCGGGTATGGCGGTGTTGTTTCCTAGCCCGCCGGAGAGGCTCCGGCAGGAACATCAACATAACCGGCGCCGTCAGCCCGTAGCCCAAGTACTCGGGGGTCGCTTTATAACTATTCCCCTGCGAGAGCCGCTCCCGGCTTTGCAGGTAGCGGGCTAGCAGAAAAACTCCCGCACAGGCTACCAGCACATAAGTATAATTCAGAAAATGTGGCCACGCCTTCCTCGCTGCCAGATAAACAACAGCCACTGCCACTCCGGCACCCAAAATGGCAGCCGCGGTCATGATGACCGCGAGCAGCATGGGAATCATCAGCGAGGTAATATTCATGCACAAAAAACTATTGCCGGGGCTCTAGGCCGGGAGATATCCACACGCAAGCTCCAAAGCACCGGCTCCTAAGCACCCGCTCCGGAGTTGTCGGAGTTGTCGGAGTTGTCGAAGTTGTCGGAATTGTCGTGTCGTGAGCACCAGCGACAGGGCTGGCTGGATCAACCGTTTCGCTTGCATCTGACCGGCGTGAATGTGGATCCCGGCGTCATCGCCCGCTCCGCCACCCGTGCCGCAGGCCTCGGGATGTCCCCTGATGTGGATTTCCAGACAGCCCCGTTGCCGGAGTCAGTCCTGCCAGACCGCCTCCACGCGGTCCTAGCGCTCCATGCCTGCGACACGGCCACGGACGAGGCCATGGCCGCAGGTCTAATACGGCGCGCAGACCTCATCGCCGTAGCTCCCTGCTTCCATGCGGAGTTGAGCAGGCATTTTCAGGAATCCAGCACGCGGCACACCGGGCGGCCGCTCGCGGTCATCATGCTTTGCGGATTGACAGGGCAAGTTCCAATTCCCAAATCGCGTTAAAACTGACCTGCATCGAGCCCAACCAAGCCCGAAAGGCCGGAAGTATGCGCTCCCTCTTCCTTCCAGATGTTTGGCACCGATTATATCGCTTGTTAAACTCCTGTATCTGAGCTTAACCGTCTAACATGAACGAGTCCAACTCCCCCCTGCGTCTCCCTTGCGTCTCCTGTTATTGTTAGTGGCTTTGGCCTGCATCGTTCTGGGAGTGACGCTAGGTAACGCGTCAGCCCAAGAAACAGAGCCCCCCACAACTGATGGCTACACGCCGCCGGCTTTTATCAAGGACGCTGCTGGCGCTACATGGCTCTCCTGGCCCACCATTCCCGGCTGGCAGTATAACGTGGAGGCCGCTTCCACTCTGGAGGAGCAGGCATTCAGTGCGCTGCCGGGCGGGTATTCGTTCGGCACAGGGTCCGACCACTATTACTATGTCCTGGCTCCGTCCGCCCCTCCAGCCACTCCGCCCGGCGGTAGCCAGTTGCCATGGAAGGTTTATAACATCATAGGCTACGTAGAGGATTTCACGAACGCAGGCTCCGGCACGCAGGCTACCTTCCACTGACAGGAGGCAACGTAAATCCCTGGAAAGTCCAGGTGACCCGCGCGTTCCCGGCCCCCTGCGGCGGCGGCGGCCTCCACTGGACGGACGCGCAATACCGCTACAGCCTCGGCCGCCTTCTTCCTGCCCGCTTCACCAGAAATTGCCGCAGAGCCGCCCTGGCCACTTCCCTCCACACTCACCGGTGACGCCCTCGCAGAATATGACTCGCTTATCCTTCACTGGGATGAAATAGCAGCCATCGTCGCCAGTCCCCCCTCAGTCCAGCCCCAGAGCGCCCTGCCCCCGTCATCGCCTGACCCCGCACGCCGCTTCCTGCGGGTCAAGCGCACCGCCACCTACCACGGAGGGAACCCA
>JAYVJI010000017.1:0-2910 GCA_043769435.1 Verrucomicrobiota bacterium | reverse complement strand
GGAAGACACCGGATACCCCGGAAGGAAGTCCGGTGGCCGTGAAATCAGCAGCGCTGAAGGTTGTTGAGCCAAAGGTCGCCAAGGTGTAAGTGAAACCGTTTGCCCCGGTGTTTCCGAAGTCGAAGGCGAAGACGCCAGCGGGGCTGCCTTTACGAAAGGCCGCTGCTCCCATGGCCAGCCTGTCAGAGGTATTCAGGCTGCCGCTCAAATCAAACCGCATCACACCGCCAGCGAACCATGTGCCTCCAGAGGAAGTGAGTGTCCCCAGCGCACCGGCAGCACCGGGCGAGACCCTGCCCCCATTCTCTAGCAAAATGTGGCTGCACGCGCCTCCTCCCGCCAGAGTCGCTCCACTCATCACGCTGGTGGCGATGCCGGCGGACGTGCTGCCGGTGATCGTCAGCGTGCCTGCCTGCACCAGCACCGCTCCTGCCATGGTGTTGGCAGCAGTGAGTTCCAGATTGCCATTCCCGGTTTTCAGAAGGTCGTTGTATTTGGTTCCGGTTATCACCCCGGAAATGACTGCCCGGTCCGTGCTCACGGCGGGGTTATCGATAACCCGGATTTCCCTAGGGCTGTATTTGATGGTCGTCTCTGTGGAGTTCAGCTGGAAGCTGTCCACCAGCGTTATCCTGCTGTCCGCGTTGGTGCCGCCTAGCACGAGGGCAAAGTTGGACTGAACAAATCCGGGATCCTCCCAGGGAATCAAAGTGGACCCGGCGGAATTGAGATCGACCATGACATCCGCACCGACGGCTGCAAACCCGCCGCTGCCGCGATCTTCGCTGATAGCAGCGGGAGGAAGCACGGACGTGTCAAACGCCGACCAGTTGATGTTCCCGGCAGCAAATCCCAGAGTCCGGGCGAACGTCCCGCCGCCGGTCAATTCTAGAATTCCGCCGCGAAACTTAATCTCACCGCCGGGCAGACTCGTGCCCTGGGTCCCTCTGACTGCTCCGCCTTCGACTACGAAGCTCTGAGTATTCGCAGAATTATTCACCGCCGTCAGAGCCAGCACGCCCTCCCCTGCTTTGACAGACACGGTATTCGGCAGCGAGGGCTCCACGGTGAGTCTGGCCTGCTGCACGTGATAGTAGCGCACACCGATTCCGGCCAGTGTGCCGGGCCCGGCCAGTGTGAAGTCATTGGCCCCCGCGAGGAGGATCGCCGGGCAGTCCAGCGAACGTCCGGAGGGAATGGTCAGAGACTGACCGGCTGAGGACGGGGCGAGCTTCAGGGAGTTGAGAGCGAAGGGACTGGCAGGCACAGAAACACTGGTGGTGACCGCCACATTGCTAGTGGCACTGGAAGCGGCCGGCCATGGAAAGGTGCCCACTGCGGCCACGCCGTTGGCGCCATGGGTGGCAAAATCCGATCCATTTACCGTAGCCCAGCCGTTGGTGCCCGTCCCTGCGGAGTTACCTATCAATCCATTGGGGAGCGGCGGCACTGTGGAAAACACGATCCGAGGAAATGCGCCGGCCTGCCCCAGCATCAGGGGCGCGCCCGCGCCGTTTCTGGCGCTGAAATCCACCGTAGCGGTATGGCTCACGGTGGTAGTGTCCCTGTTGACCGATCCAATGGTCAGGACCGTGGGTGCAGCAGCAGCGTTGTGTATGACCTGGATATTCAACTGCCCGCTGCGGGTCTTGCTGCCTGCTCCCAACTGCAGACGCCCTATGGTTTCGGAGGTTCCACCGGCATTCCCCACTAGCTGAAAGAGCCCGCCACCGAGGGATTCCAGGCCGGTGGAGGCGGCGCTGCCATCACGCACCCGGTTGCTGTTGTTAGTGGCTGTATTGTCCAGGCGAAGCGTGCCGCCGGCCATGCCGATGGAGCCGGCGGACTGGCTGCCGAGGGAGGCCGCGCCGGCCATGGTGAGCTGTCCGCCGATGATGACGTCCTTGTTGATGTCAACGATGCCGGTCAAGGTCTGCAACCCCGGGCCGCGCACGATGAAGGCACCGCTGGTGTTGCCGGTGCCGGCAGGTGGTCCCAGGCGCACGGTGCCGGCAAACAAGCCCGGCGAAACTGCCTGAATCACGAGGTTCTCTGAAGCGGTATTCCCTCCTGCGACCTGAGATTGCACGAGACCAGCTGTGCCGCTCAGGGTGCCTGTCCTCATTTCCGAGGAGCATGTGATCGACGCGCCGGCATTGTTCAGGCTGAGCGGGTTTGCCCGCAGGGCCGTGGGTCCGGAAAATGCGTTATTATTGAACCTCACGGTGCCGGCATTGATCGTCAGCCGGCCCATCCATGTGTTCTCAGAAGGAGTGCCGGTGGCCGGGGCGATGGGGAACGGAGTTCCAAACCTGAAGGTGCTGGTTCCCTGCTTGGTGATGTTATAAAACCCGCTCAGCTCGGAGCTGAATGTCACGGCTCCCGTTCCGTTGCCGTCCAGCAAGAGATCTGTGGTGGATGAGATCAGGGAATCAAAAGTAAAGCCGCCGGCATTGCTTTGCGTGATGACCGGGGATGTGCCGCCAAACTGCAGTCTGCCTCCCGTGATGAGGAGGGGCGGATCGGTCGTCTGCGCCGCAGCATTGGTAGCATTCAGCGTGATGGCGTTCAGCTGAAAGTCGCCCGGGAAGTTATTCAGACCAGTATAGTTAGGAGCAGTCCCGGCCACGGTGCCGGAATCTCCGGCAAAAACCAGCAGGTCCGAAAAGTCAGTCCCGGTGGGTGCCGCGCCACTGATCCAGCTGCCGCCGGCATTCCAGTTCCCCGTGGCATTATTCCAATGAAAAGTAGCGGAGTTACCTGGTGACATGCTGCCCAGGTAAAAGCAGGCAAGACAGAGTGGAGTAGAGAGTAGACGTATAGCAGGGAGCCGGTGGATCATAAATAAAAAGGAGGAAGGGGGAGTATAGCGCGAACGCTGAACCATACCGGAAAGCGTCGGTCGTAGTC
>JAYVJI010000016.1:0-3151 GCA_043769435.1 Verrucomicrobiota bacterium | reverse complement strand
GATCGCCGACCTGCTGGAGGGGATTCCTTCCGTCGAGAAAACCGCTGCCGCCCTGCCTTACATGGCGAAGTGAGAAAAAACTATCATCGGGGCATCTATCTGGTAAAAGTACCTAATATCGAACGGACCCCGGTGCGTTGTCATTGCACACCGATCCTCCTTACCCAACATGAACACTGAACCGGAACATCCTCAGGACCACCAAGAGCACCCACCACAGGAGCCTTGGGTGGCAGATCCAGTTCACTACGGCAGAGCCGAGGAAGTAATGGAGCGCCGGAAGGAAGGCTACTGGCGGCGGATAGGCGGCGGATCGCTGGCAGTGAGCATCGCGGTTCATGGCCTGATCGTCCTGCTGGCACTGTTAATCATCTGGCGCACAGCCGCCCCTCTGAATGAAGACCCACCACCGGATTTCGTTCCTGGTGGTGGCGGCGGTGGTGGCGGCGAAAAAATGACCGTTAAGCGCATGAAAGCGGTCACTCAGGCCCAGCCCAAAATGAGGCTGGCATCCAGCGCCACCTCATCCATCAAGCTTCCGGACACGACTACGCAACTCACCGATCTCTCCGCGCTCACAGCCACGGTCTCCGGAGGCGGAGGAGTGGGCAGTGGCAAGGGGCTGGGTCGCGGCACCGGTTCCGGCACCGGTGTGGGCTCCGGCATTGGCAGTGGTTTCGGTCCCGGGAGCGGCGCCGGGTTCATATCCCTGCCCAAAATCATGCGCAGCCGCTGTTCCCCGGCAGAGCGTGCCAGCAAGATGCGCGAGAACGGAGGATCAGATGCCTGTGAGGTAGCCGTCAAGAAAGGCCTCGACTGGCTGAAGACCAAGCAAAATCCAGACGGATCGTGGGGTGCCGGCCACAAGGGCGGGATGACCGGGCTGGCGCTCCTTTGCTACCTCGGGCATTGCGAGACTCCTGACTCCCCGGCCTATGGCGAAAATGTGCTCAAGGGTATCAACTACCTGCTGGAGTTGGGTCAAAAGAACAAAGATGGTTTCGCTGGCATCTTTTCCACCAAACCAACCACACCCAGCAGCACCTACGAGCACGGCATCGCCGCTTATGCGCTGGGGGAAATGTATTCCTTTGCCAAGCTCGGCAACAAGCCTCTGCCCGGTCTCCGTGAAGGCTTCGAGCGGGGGGCTCTAATAATAATCAGCAAGCAACAAAAAGAAGGGGCATGGGGCTACAAAGAAGACATTGGCTATGATGAATACGGACGCAACGATCTCTCCGTGACCGGCTGGCAATTCCAAGCGCTCAAAGCCGCGCATCACACCGGGCTCAAGATACCCGGGCTAGAAAAGGGGATGAAAAGAGTTGAGAAATACCTCGAAGGCGTGCAGACGAAAGACGGCGGCTTTGGTGATCCCGACAAAACTAAGCACTACAACCAGTGGAATCTCTCGGGCGCTGCCGTCCTCGGCCTGGCTACTACTGGCGGCAATGCCGCAAAAATCAGCCGCGGCATCAAATTCATGCTGGATGATCTCAAGGAGAGCCCGCTGAGCTGGAATGCGGACTGTTACCTTTATACATGGTATTACAATACCCAGGCATTCTTCCAAAAGGGTGGCGACCCATGGAAACAATGGAATGCTCAGTTCCAGCCGCTCATCCTAGAAAATCAAAACCCTGACGGCAGCTACAAGGCAGAAGGAGTAGGCGAGGTGGCAGCCTCCGGAACAGGAGCTGCAGGCGGGGATGCAGACATCTACAGGACCACCCTGTGTACCCTCATGCTGGAGGTCTACTACCGCTACCTGAAAGTCGGTGACAGAGACAGCCCCAGCGTCCTAGATCGCTAGCTGTTCCAGAACCGATTCTGGCGTATTTGACGGATTTTCTGCGGCTCCCGTTCCAGTCCCCTCCGTCCCCTCTCGCGTCCAGTACAACGCGGGCTTGCACACGGCAAAAGCCGCCATCAATTAGGGATACGTGATACCTATCCTCGATTCCCTGCGCTTGCTCAGCGAGCCGACCCGCCTGCGGCTGCTCCTCCTGCTGGATGACACAGAACTGACGGTAGCAGAGTTGCAGGAAATTCTGAACATGAAGCAAAGCAGGATTTCCTCCCAGCTGGCACTTCTGAAAAATGCCCACCTTGTCCGCGCCCGCCGGAGTGGCAAAAACAGTCTGTATTCTCTGGCTCCGGCCGGCTCCAGACTGCGCGCACTGCTCACAGAGGCCGGTAAGGAAATGACTGAGGAGGCCAACGACAGGCGGGCACTCGCGCTGGTCATGCACAAACGCACGGACCGGGCGAGGGCTTACTTCGATGCCCTCGCCGGAAAATTCGGGCGCAGCTACGTGCCCGGCCGCAGTTGGAAAGCGCTGGCGGAGTCACTGCTGCTGCTGATCCCCGCCAACTGGGACATAGCGGATATGGGGGCCGGAGAGGGAACCCTGTCACAATTGATGGCCCGTCGCGCCCGCTCGGTCATCGCCGTGGATTCCTCCCCGCAGATGGTGGCCTACGGAGCGAAGACCGCCAGTGAGAATGGATTTGCAAACCTCGAATACCGGCTGGGAGATCTGGAATCCCCCCCCCTGCCGGATGCCTGCGTGGACATGGTGATTTTCAGCCAGGCACTGCATCATGCACCGCGCCCGCCCGTCGCCGTAAGGGAGGCATTACGTGTCCTCCGACCTAGCGGGAGACTCGTTATTCTTGATCTGCTGCGACACGATTTTGAGCGTGCCAGGGAACTCTATGCTCATGTGTGGCTGGGCTTCAGCGAAGCGGAAATGCTGGGGTTTGTGGAGGATGCAGGCTTCCGCAGCGTCCATGTAAGCGTCGTCGACCGCGAAGACACGCCACCGCATTTTCAGACCCTGATGGTCATCGCGGAAAAACTCCCGGATACCGCCCCATCAGTTCCATAGGCAATGCCTGATCCACCTTGAGACCCAGCAGCCCGGCATCTGCCTTGGCGCTTGGGGTGTTGAAAAATGCTAGGAATTAAGTTAGTGTTTGCATGCAGTTTTGGAGACAGAAGCCTCCCGATTGAGAATGAGTTCTAGTTAAGGCTGTGGCTTGGGTTGAACCTAAAAACGGGAGTCGAAAAATGAAATCCCGCTGCGATCAGCCTGTAGAGCCAATTTCCAACTGCTCCGCAGTTCACCTTTTGGGTGACAGCTCTTTG
>JAYVJI010000015.1:0-3774 GCA_043769435.1 Verrucomicrobiota bacterium | reverse complement strand
GCCTCTCCTTGTTGGGTGGGCTGCTTACGTTAGGTGGGATGCTGGCCTTACTCGTGGGTATTTTCATAGCCATTCCCATCGCACAACTGGCCATCGTTTTCGCCTACGAGGACACCTTCCATCCCGGTGGCCGGAAAGAAGTTTCTTGACCCAGCCGCGGCTCAAGTAAGCGGCGGGACCGAACGCCTGTCTCTCCAGTCATGACAAAAAATCAACCTTTGCTGGCCAGATAAAGGCTCGCAATGCCCCCGCTCACCGGCGTGGCTTTGGCAGAGCTGAAGCCATTGGCGGTGAGCATGTCGCACATGGCCTGGCCGGAGGGAAATTTTTCGATGGACCCGGCGAGGTAGGCGTAGGCGGCTCTCTCTCCGGTCACCATGCCGGCCAAGAGCGGCAGGATGCGGTGCAGGTAAAAGCGGTAGAGCCCCCGGAAGCCCAGAAGCGTGGGCAGGGAAAAATCCAGGATGAGGAGGTGGCCGCTAGGTGCGAGCACGCGGGCCATTTCGCGGACAGCCGCCGGCCATGACGCCATATTCCGAAGGCCAAACGCCACAGTGATCATCTCGAAGGCCGCATCCGCAAAGGGCAAGTGCATGGCATCCGCCGCTATCAGGGTCAGACCGGGCACCTTCCGCTTCCGGGCTTCCTCCAGCATAGGCACACAAAAATCCGCCCCTGTGACTTCGATCCCCGGGATGAGCCGCGCTATTTCAGCAGCCAGATCGCCGCTGCCCGTGGCCACATCAAGCAGCGAAGCGGGGGCCATATCCCGCACCAGCCGGGCCGTCTTCCGGCGCCACAGAATATCAGTCCCCATGCTCAGCACATGGTTGGCGGTAACATAACGGCTCGCGATCTTCGCAAAAGCATTCCTGACAAAAACCGGATCCTGCATATCCCCAAGCTACGCTCACTGCCAGCCTGCGGGAAAGTGATTATTCAGCAGAATTCATCGCCCCAGCATTTTTCGCAGAATATCTTGCAAAGTGGGCCACAAAGCGATAAGAGATTCCCCTAAGCCTCATCCACCGTGTCCGCCACCATCCTATGAAACTGCAACACTTTGCCATGTCCTGCCTCTTCCTGCTCATCGCAGCAGGCTTGTATCTCACGTTGAAATCCGATATGGAAGCGACTCACGAGGAACAGCGTGCTGTGAACCAGGCAATCATCAAAGGCCAGCAGGACCAGCAGGCTGTGAATCAGGCGCTGCTCAAAAAAATAACGGATAATGCCGCTCCGGGGGAAGCCGCGGGGAATCCAGCCGTAGTTTCGACACCGGCGGTGGCAGTGGCAGCTGTTCCTAGTGCGACTGGAGCGCCTGTCAAACCGACCGGTATTGCGAAAACACCGAGTTCCACCTCGCCGGATAAGCCTGCCGCTGCTGTTCCCGGCACTATAGCCGCAGCTGACCCGGCAGAGCCGCCGGCACTAGATGCGGCTCTGACACGGGACGCTCAGGAATTGCTGGCATCAGCACAGGATCAGGTCACCACAGCAGACCCGCCGGCCGGCAGCGAGGAGCGCCCCCTGACCCGGCTCCAAGAATCCATTTCCCGCCAAGGAGCGATCGCAAAAATCGAGGACGCCCGCACGGGCGGTACGGACTTCGTGGTCATCAATGCCGGAACCAACGCTAACATCACCGCCGGCTCCACCTTCGCGGTGCGCCGGGGGACCGCAATCGTGGGCCGCGTCGTCATCAATGATAACATCCAGAAGGATCAGGCAGTAGCGGACGTTAAGAAACTGGTCCCCGGCATGGTGCTGCAAGAAGGAGACGAATTGATCATTTTCGATGAACAACAGCGATGATCCGGTCCGCCGCGAACGTGAGGAAGCGTGGATCGGCGATGCGGTGCTGGCCCTCTTCGCGCGCCGGTGGATTCTCGAAAACGACGGGAGCATGGATTCAGAGGTTTTCGCAGCTATGACTTCCAACCAGTTTTTGAGCACGGTCGGCCAGCCTACCGCTATAGAAGCAAAGATCGGACGGATGTTTATCAAAGGTGGACTTGAACCTGCGGACAAACTCATCACCGAAGAGCTGATGCCGCTTTTTCTCAAGCAGCGCCGCAACCGTTCCCGCAAGTAGGTCCGTAACTTTGCCATGTCACAGACCGTTCTGATCATAGATCCTGAGACTGATTTTCTAGAGTGGGCAGAGCGCCACCTAGGCTCAAATTCCGTCAAAATCGTGACCGCCAGCAAAGCGGAAGCGGGGCTCTTACTTTTTGCTGAGCTGAAACCGGACCTCGTCATTGCCGAGTATCACTTGCAGCCGGGGAATGGGATTGAGCTTCTGAAAAAGCTGCGCCAGACTGATCCCCAGGCATTCGTGGTGCTCAGCACCGCCTGGCCACCCACAGATGCTGTGATCGAGGCCATGAAGCTGGGGGCCTTTGATTTCCTTCGAAAGGAAACCCTGCCGTATGACCTCAGGCCCGTGGTGGAAAGCGCCCTGAAATCCCGGGAAGCCGCCCGCTCCAGTGTCGACACCGTCCCGCAGGGGGCTCCGCCGGAACTGGGTGACGTCATGATAGGTCAAAGCCAGGCGATGCAGGGCGTGTTCAAGCTCATCGGGCGCATTTCCCGCAGCGACGCCGTGGTGCTCATCACCGGTGAGAGCGGATGCGGAAAGGAAGTCGTAGCCCGGGCCGTCCAGCGGTTCAGCCTGCGCGGCACCCGGAACTTCGTCGCCATCAATTGCGCCGCCATCCCGGAGGCACTCCTCGAGAGCGAACTCTTCGGCCACGAGAAGGGCAGCTTTACCGGAGCCGTGGCCCAGCGCGCGGGACGGTTTGAACAATGCGACAGCGGCACCCTCTTCCTTGATGAGATCGGCGAAATGCCCATGCACGTCCAGACGAAAATCCTCCGCGTACTTCAAGAAGGCGAGTTCAGCCGCGTGGGCGGAAATGAAACCCTGAAGACGGATGTCCGCATCATCGCCGCCACCAACCGCAACCTCGAGAAAGAAGTGGAAGCAGGAAAATTCAGAGAGGACCTGTTTTACCGGCTCAACGTCGTTAGGGTTCACCTCCCGCCGCTCCGGGAACGCCCGGAGGATATACTTTCACTGTCCCGTTTCTTTCTGAACCGGATCGCGAAAAAGAAAAACCAGCCGGCTCTGCGGTTCAGCGATGAGGCCTTGGCGCTCATGCAGAGTTACAACTGGCCGGGGAACGTGCGTGAGCTGGAAAACACCGTGCAGCGCGCCTCCCTGATGAGCCACACCGACGTGATCACCTGTGATGACATCCCCCTCCAAAGCAGCTCCGGCAAAGGAAGTGGGGAAAAATCCAGCCCGGCGTCTGTCCTGTTGGATGCCGCGCTCGCCAGTGGCCAGCCACCGTGGGAGTGGATCCTCACCTCCCTCGCCGCAGAGGCTTTTCACCGCCATCATGATGCCGCGGAAGCTGCTCGCGCACTTGGAATGAAGCTGCCAGCTTTTAAAAAACTGCTCCCTCCGGGCATCGGGTGATATTTTTTTCTTGCGAATAGATAAATAAATCCGTCACCATCGCGTTCAACGATTAGAATTCTTCACCCTGCCTCCAACCTACAAATCATGAAAACAACACTGCTCAGCTCCACCGCTCTCCTCGCCATTCTGGCATTCGACGTTCGCGCCGATACTGTGAAAACCCAGGACGGCAGGGTGTACGAAGGCACCATAACCTCCGAAACCGCTGACACCGTGACGATTGAGTACAAAGATCCCGAGGCTAAAGGAGTCACCGATACCAAAACACTCAAAAAAGCGGAAGTGAC
>JAYVJI010000014.1:0-2715 GCA_043769435.1 Verrucomicrobiota bacterium | reverse complement strand
CGGGAGGGTTGGGCTGCACCTTTTGCTTTTTGTATCCCTCCTCCACTAAGACGTCAATTTTTTCACTGATTTGATCCGCCCTGACGGAAGCAACGGATCCGGCGCTAACTGCTAGCGCCACACCTATGAGAGCATGCCTGATGAACATGGAGAGAAAATGGTTGAGTTGACCGGAGGGATCCCGGCTGCGGGACCATACACGGCAGGAGCGGGACCGTCAATTCAATGTTTTGAAGTTCCTTCGCAGGTTTTCCCCTGTCGGCCTATCAGGTATTTCCCTATGCGTGGCAAATGGCCACCACTACAACCAGCTAGGCGAACAGGTCGTCATCTGCCTCAAGTAGGACGGGGCAATGATCGCTGCCGGTGATGTGGGCGTGGATTTCACAGTTCTTGAGCCTCTGCCGAAGAGATTTGCTGGCCAGCCAGTAATCCAGACGCCAGCCAACGTTTTTTCCACGGGCACCGGCCCGGTAGCTCCACCATGAGTAGCGGTGGGGCGAGGGGTCGAACTCCCGGAATACATCGAGAAATCCGTTGGCCAGGAGGAGATCCATCCCGCTGCGTTCTTCGTCGGTGAACCCAGGACTGCGGCGGTTGGATGAGGGCCTGGCTAAGTCAATTTCCTTGTGGGCCACATTCAAATCTCCGGCGCAAAGCACCGGCTTGGAGGCATCGAGCATGCGGAGGTATTCCAGAAAAGCCTTGTCCCAAGCCATGCGGTAGGGCAGGCGCACCAGCTCCGCCCGGGAATTCGGCGTGTAGACGCTCACCACATAGCAGCCGGGATACTCCGCAGTCAGGACCCGGCCCTCGTTGTCGTGCTCAGGCATTCCTATGCCGTTCGATACACGCAGCGGTTTGATTTTCGAGAGGAGCACGGTGCCGCTGTAGCCGGGTTTGGCAGCGGGATTCCAGTGGTATTCCCAATCGCTGAGCGCGGACCAATCCATCGCGCTGGCTGTCACCTTTGTCTCCTGGAGGAGGACAATGTCAGGATTCGTTTGCCGGAGCCATGCTGGGAAGCCCTTGTCAAAAACGGAGCGGAGGCCGTTCACATTCCATGTGACCAGCTTCATACGGAGGCGAGCACAAAAGCCGGCAGCCAGCCCTCGGCGCCCATGGCATCCCGGCACCAGAGCCACCCGCCGACTTCCCGCAGGGACGTGACCACGGCTCCTTTTTCGACCGAAAGGTCACGGGCATTGAAAGGCAGGGCCATCACGGCGGCTTTGGCCTTGCCTTTACTAACACATTCCTCGGGCACGTAGGTTCCCCGTCCTTCTTCATTGCTGACCCAGACCCAGCCGGGCCATTGTTTGTCCTTGGGCCCCAGCTTTACGGCATCTCCTGCCGCCAGTTGAAGCGGGCACCGGTCCACCACAGTGTAGTCCGCATTGGCGCGGTATTGATTTGATTTCATGTCCGGAAAAGTCCGCCGTTTTCACCTGCGGGAAAGCGAAAATACGCCAGTGCCAGTGGGACAGCCTATTTATTTATTGCATCCTGCTATCTGTTGATCCTAAAACCGCATGGTGAGCCCGGCCTTGAAAGTGGCCGCCATGCGTCCGTGCTGGAGGCGTTGGTCGAGGTAGTCCCAGTCATGGCTGTAGACGAGGAAGAGATCATTGCCGGGAGTCACTGTGTAGCGCAGGCGGGCCTGGAGGCCGACTTCATGGCTGAGATTATCGTATTGCATAAGAGTCGAGAGGGTGAGGTCTGGAGACAGGGAAACGCTGGCCCTGACGCTGGCGATGTTGACATCGAAAGCCCCTCCGGCGAGGCTGATGCGGCGGTGGTCCAGCGAGGCCCCGGCAGAAAAGTGGGGCGATGGCTGCCATGTGATGCTGCCCATGAGGCTGGTGATATCTCCGTCATAGTAGGTACCGGTGCGAAATGAACTCATGAGCGAGACCGGGCGGGCCATACTGGTGGAGACGCGCACGCGCAGCTGGTTCCATGTGTAGTCCCCTTTTTCGATGGGGACGCCGGGGCGGATGTCAAAGGTGTCATCGAGCACGTCGCGGTTATAGGACCACGAGAGGCTGAGGTTATCGAGCTGCGGTGTCAGCAGGTCCAGTTGCAGGGGTTCAGAGGACTCCGTGATAACCGAGCCCCCGAGGTCGGTGGTGATGAATCGCTCAGAGGCCAGTTCTATGCTGCGGATCCACTTCGTATTCGGTCGCCATTTGTATTCCGCATCCAGCATGAATTCCTGGATGGCGTCCCGTTCTAGAAAGCCAAGAGCTGGATCAAAGCCATCCCCCCAGTGCCGGTAGAGTCCGCGCACTTCGAGTGGCTCGTTGGGAAAATCAAACCCTCCACCCCATGCCCAGCCTTTGCCGTTCAACTCCGTATCCGTTCCGAGGAGGAATCCATCGATCGTGAATTTTCTGTCGCCAGCGAGACGGGTGTTCTGATACTGGAAATCCACGCCGCCGGTGAAGGCATGGCCATCGCTGCGCGGATTTCCCCATGTGGAAATGATGCCGGCTGTGGACTCCTTGCCTATTTCACGGGTCACCCGTATGGCTCCTAGATTTGCCGCGGCCAGTCCATCGTGAGCGTCCTGATAGGCGTTCAGCATGGCGATGCTGGTGCCGCCGAGCCTGCCGCTGACCCGTGCTCCTGCGATGATGTCCACGGGAGAGCCATTCGCCAGACCGATACGCCGGGAAAAATACGGGGTGAATTGACGGAGGCCACCGAAGCCGA
>JAYVJI010000013.1:0-3369 GCA_043769435.1 Verrucomicrobiota bacterium | reverse complement strand
ACGACGGGCCCAAAGAGGGCGGTGCCCATGATCCAAAAGGGCTTGTGCCTCCACTTCAGCGGCGTGCCATCCACTGCTTTCGCCGGTGCTGACGGAAGCAGTAACAAGGCGGCGAGGGCCGCGAGCAGCCCGGCACTGGAGCGTTGAAATGCCTGGCTGATGCCGTAGCAGTGCAGGTGCAGTTCCGCTGCGAGCGCGTTTACTTTACCAGTGAGGACGGTGCCTCCACCCATTCCCAGCCCAGCGATGACCGCATAGGTGATCCCGCCGACAGAGCGCGGCAGTCCGCCTTTCTCAGGCCACAGGGCGGTCACGAGTCCGGCGAGGATGCCCGCCACGCACGCCCACTGCCAGTTATTGAGATGAGTGCCCAGGAGCAGGGCATCCCCGGCCGCGCCGAAGAGTGTGGCCGTGCAAAGATTGATAAGCACGGTCAGCCTCGATCCCAGCAGGGGATAGGCCCGGAACATGGCGATGTCTCCCAGCCCGAATCCCACCAGTCCACTCCAGAAAAGCATGGGATACAGTTGGGCGTGGAGCGACTGCACGCCGTATGCGCCATCTACCATCAGCGTCATCAGCCCTAGGACGGTGCAGGCAATCCCTAGGCGCATGGCATTGGCCTGGAGCGGCCCGAAGATGCGGGCGGCCCTCTGACTGAACACAGCGCTCAGCGCGAAAAAGCAGGCGGTAATGACAGCGGGCAGCACGGCTCAGCGGGCGAGCGAAAATTTCAGAGTGCCGGGCGGTTTCCATTCCTCCATCAACAGCAGGAGTGCCTCCAGATCATCCGCTGCACAGCAACGGTCGCGGTCTCCCTGCCTCATGAATCCGCTCTGCACCATGCGGTCCAGAGTTGTTAGCAGTCCATCATAGTAGCCATCCATATTCAGAATGCCGACGGGGCACTGATGGATGTCCAGCTGGCTCCAGGTGAGCGCTTCAAAGAGTTCGTCCAGCGTGCCGAATCCGCCTGGAAGGATCAGGAAGCCCTCTGACTCCGTGACCATGATCTGCTTGCGCTCATGCATGGTTTTCACCACGCGCATGTCCTGCACGCCGCTGTGCTGCAGCTCGCGGGTATTGAGAAATACGGGAATGACTCCCGTGACCGCCCCGCCTGCCGCTAGGGCGCCATCTGCTACGCCTCCCATCATGCCTACCCCGCCGCCGCCATAGACTACACGGATGCCGCGGGCTGCTAGGGTGCGGCCAGTTTTGACGGCCAGCTCCCGGTAGCGGGGATCATTTCCCGGGCTGGAACCACAATACACAGCTAATGAACGGAACATAAAACCGGGTCAGGTCACTGGTTGGGATCTGGACAGCGCGGTGCGCAGCGGGATGACCGCAAAGAGCATCAACAGCGCTGCGAAGAAAAATGCATAGCGTCCGTAGGCCATGCCTTCCTGCTCATTCACCATGATCAGCGGCCCGGCGACCAGCGCACCGAAGAACCGGCCTAGGCTTCCGGCACCGGCCATGGCACCCATGGTCAGCCCCTGGGTGTGCAGCGTTCCGCAGCGGCTTGCGAGGGTGTTCAGGCAAGGGCTGGTCAAGCTGTTCCCGGCGGCCATGAGCCACATATTCAGCACGAGGATCAACCATGGCACCGTGTAGGGCAGCCATGTCAGGGCTGCCACCATGAACACTAGCCCCAGCATCGCGAGCCGACCTTCATTCCCATTCTTCGCGATCCGCCGGATAAGGCCGCCCTGGATGATCACCCCTACGATGCCGATGAAACCAAAGCAGTAGCCTATCTGCATCTCATGGAACCCGAACGCGGTGTGGTTTTTCAGGAACAAAACGAAGGCGGCAGTCATCGTGGAAAAAGCCGTGATGGTCAGGAAATTAGTCATGAGGACAGGCGGCAGTGCGGTGCCTTTGTTAGCCCTGGCCACCGCGAAAACGGAGGGGGAAGTCCCAGACGTTCCACGTTTGTCCGCAGGCAGGCTTTCGGGCAGCCGAGCGGCCATGAACAGGACGTTCAGCACGCTCAATCCTGCGGCAAAAAGAAACGGCGCGGGCTTCCCCAGCCAGTGCGTGAGGACGCCACCGAGGACCGGGCCGATCATGAATCCCAGGCCGAAGGCGGCACCGATCATGCCCATGACACCGGCACGCTTTTCAGGGGCAGTGATGTCCGAGAGGTAGCTCTGTGCAGTGCTGATGCTGGCGCCGCCGATACCGGTGATGATCCGCGCTGCGAAGAGCAGTCCGATACCTAGCGCCGGCATCACCCATCCGCTCACAGCCAGTGACATGATGAGGTAGCCTATCACCGAGATCCACAGGCTGCGAACGAGGACCGGAACGCGGCCGATGCGGTCACTGATACGGCCCAGCACTGGCGAGAAGATGAACTGCATGAGGCTGTAAACCCCCATCAGCACCGTTGCTACCCAGACAGGTGCGCCTAGTTCCTCCGCGATGGGCTGGATCACGGGAATGAGGATTCCGAAACCGATCAGGTCGATGAGGACTGTGAGAAAGATGAGGAGATGCGCCGTGCGTTTGGCAGCATAGTCTGAGGAAGCGGATACGGTTTCAGCCATGAAGGGAAAATGTTGAGGGTCATAGACGCCAGCCTTCGCAGGTTGCAAGGCCTCTCACACCGCGTCCGTCCGGATCCCGCAGGTCCGCAGATCCGTCTCTGGTGTATTCATGCGTGGACCCTGCGGCACCGGCCCGCCAGCATTCCCACACCATGGATGGCCAGGGCGATGGTGACCACCTGCGCCACCGCAGCCACAGGCAGCGCTAGGATGCCGCACCATGCGGGAAGGACGGACTTCACCAGCTCCCAGTGTGCCGTCCCGGGGGCCTGAAAAACCGCCATGAATTCCTTTAGAAGCGGGCTGCTTGCAGGGATGGCCAGCCACGCGGTCATCAGCACCGCCTGCACCACGGCGGCAACGAGCCACGTCCGCAGCTGGGGCCGGAGCGCGGGCTCACGGGCCATGCACACCAGCCATCCACCGAGGTTGAGAAAAATCACCGCCACTGTCCATTGGTTCAGGGGAAAAGTCAGCTCCATGAGCCACTCTATACTGGAATGCAGAGTGACCAGAGATAGGCCGATGCCGAAGGCCAGCCAGCGCCCGAAGACCGCAGTGAAGGCGAGGATTTCCAAAAGCATGCCCGCACCGAAGGCAATGCGGGCGATGTTAGGATGTTGCTGCAGCCACAGCGCCTGGACTGGCACCGGGTAGCGGTAGCGGTCATGCGCGGGATCTTCACCAGCTAGCCGGACGAGCGGCTCGCCCTGGATGTAGCGCGCATCCAGATCGTTATAATAATCCTGCCGGTGGGTTTTGACGATCTGGGCCGCCACATGATGGGAGTTTTGCAGCCAGCGACCATTGG
>JAYVJI010000012.1:0-2534 GCA_043769435.1 Verrucomicrobiota bacterium | reverse complement strand
CGTAGCTACCGAAAGTAATCGCCGTGACGGCCTGCGAGCCAGCACCGTTGATCGAGAGATTCCCCGTCTTCAGCGAGCAGAGGCAGACTTTTCCGCCCTGCACGTTCACAAACCCGACGGTGCCGCTCCCGCTGAGAAGGCCGGCGCTGTTCACGGTGATCGGACCAGGATGCAGGCCGTCCATTTGCAGCGTGCCGTTGTTGACCACGATGGCACCGGTGAGCGTGTCGCCACTGTTGGCAGCATAGTTCAGGGTGAGCGTGCCGGTGCCGGTTTTGATGAGGCTGTTCACACCATGACCGCTGAGCAGGCCGGACCACAGGCTGCTGCCCGCGCCGCCGGTGGTGAGGGTGCCGAGGGCAAATTTGATCTCGCCACCCGTGCCGCCGAGCAGGCCGATGGTGTTCGTCCGCGATCCCATGTCGAGCACGCCGCCATTGATGACCACCGTAGCCGTGCTGGCGATCTGGTTGCTGTTGGTTAGGAAAACGCCGCCGCTATTGATCTGAAGGGTGCCCGGAATGGCATCGCCCGCTGCTTTGCCGATGAACAATTCTCCCCCATCCATCTGGGTGCCACCGCTGTAGGTGTTCCCCGCAGCGCCTGCGAGCACTAGCCGACTGATGCCGACTTTCGTCAGCTTTCCCGCGCCGCTCATCACCCCGGTGTGGGTGAAATGGACTGGCCCCAGGCCGGACGTCGTTGCGCCGAAATGACTGACACTGCCGGTGAGAATGATCGGCCCGCCCCACACGAGATCGTCGAATCCATAGACGTCGCCGGCCAGATGCAGCGTCTCGTTCAGGATATTCAGTCCGGCTACACTCAGCGACAGCAGGCTGGCTCCCGCGCTGACAGTCGTCGTTCCTGCTCCGCTGCCCAGCGCGCTGGAGTGCCCAAGGGAACAGGATCCCTCCTCCACCAGCACGTTACCGGTGAAGGTGTTGGCTCCTTTCAGGTCCACTCTTCCTGCGCCCAGTTTTCTGAGACCAGCTCCGGGGATCGCGCCATCTTCCACCAAGTCATTCATCACCAGCAGGCCGGCCACATCCAGCGTCCGCAGCGGAGCCAGCAGCCCGAGTCGCCCGGAAATGACTCCTGTCCGCGGCGAAACAGTAATGTCCCCATGCAGCACCGCGCCGCTCTGCGAAGGAAGCCACAGGTGCCCGGCCTCGAAGTGAATGTCCGGCAAGTCCTCCTTGGTGGCGTTCGCCATGATGTACGTCCCGCCGACTCCGGCTTCACCGAGGGTGATTTTATTGGTCAGCCCCAACTGATAATTGGCCTGCTGCCGCACGATTCCATCCATCCCGACGAGCAAGTCGCCTCCGATGGCCGCCAGACCATTCGATTTCTCCAGCCACAGTGTGCCGCCTAGGACGGTGGTGGTGAAAGCGTAAGTGTTGGATGCCGTGCCCCGCAGATGGACATCCCCGCCCTCACACTTCAGCCCGCCGAGGCCGCTGATGGCGCTGTCCAGATTCAGGTGATGATCGGTCTGCACCCGCGTGGTGGAGGCGAGCACCAGCGGCAGGCTGGCCTCAATCTTATTCGCGATCCCGCCCGAGGCGGTGCAAACGATGCTCAACGCGCTGGCAACGGCCCGGCGCAGCGTGAGCGTCACTCCGCCGGAACCCCGCAGGTTGTAGTTGCCCCCGGCGAAGGAGATGCCGTCCACCGCCAGTCCGGCGATGTTATCCAGCGGCGTATGGCTGCCGGGCACAGCCGGGAACTGAAGCAGAATGAGGCCCGGCTCCCCCACCACTGGCACGCCGCCGGCGCTCCAGTTCGCTGCGGTGGTGAAGAGGTCGTTGATCCCGTTGCCGCTCCACACATGCGTGGCGGCCAGTGCGGAGGAGGGGAGTAAAAGCGGCCAGCAGCAGAGAGCCAGCAGTGGGTTGAAGAGTGCTTTGAATGTTTTCATAAGGTTAGCTGAGTTGACTTGAGTGGAGAGATTGAAATGGAGGTGATGCAGAAAGACCCGTCCTAGTCCTGGCCTCCCACACGGGCGGCCTGAAGGGAGTGGCGGCAGCCCACCGAAGTGCTCCGCTCTTCCCGCCCGGAATGGGCGCCTGACAGGTCTTCCTGCATCACGTCCGCATCATGGCGCAGTCCGCCGGAAAATGTCAGTGTGCCTCCCTCGCACAGTCTGTGCTTATCATGCACATGTCCTCTCTGGATCAGGAAGGGCGGTGCGGTGACGGCATGGCGGCATGGCGGCACCGGAAATTGCCGCCGCAGAGTGTGTCCTTCTCCACTCTTCTCCTTCTCCGCCTTTGCGTCTTAGCGTCTTTGCGTGAGCCCCTCCTTATCCACCCTATTTAGTGGGAGCGGTCTTTTGTTTGAGGATCTGGCCGAGTCGTCGCCCGTGGCGGCTACCCCCGCCGGAACATTCCGGTGATGGAAAGGAGGATTTTTGGTTCCTGATGGAACGGGTGACCGAGTCAGCCTGCGGTATAATCATCAAAGACCGCCTCTGCCTGCGTGGTATGCGCTGGAGTTTACGCATGGCCCATCACATGATCACCCTGCGC
>JAYVJI010000011.1:0-8081 GCA_043769435.1 Verrucomicrobiota bacterium | reverse complement strand
GTTCGGCAGAAAAGTAAATGCGAAACCGCGACCAGCATCAAAGCCGACGGTGTGATTAGCTGCGTGGTCCATGTGGATGCCGTCGTTGGGTCGCAGGATGATCTGGTCCAGCCAATTGGAGAACGGCAGCGGTGGCAGATGGTAGGGGGAGGCCGCGGCGGTGAAGTAGCGATGATCCCATACCAGAATCTGAGTACCCGCCGGGCTGCTTTGGTGAAATGTGATAGGACCAAGTCGCAATTCGGCATCCTGCGGATCAGAAATAGCGAAGTAATACGCCCGCGTCAGTCCCCGGGCAAGAAATGGTCTCAGATCGAGGGAGAAGGCCCGCATGAGGTTCGAGGTGTCTGGGAAGCGGACGAATAGCTTCTGCGTGATCGCCAGAGACTCTATTCCGCTGATCAGGTCTCTGGCCACGAGCTCGATAAAGAAGCCGCCCTCGCCGCTGCTTCGCACCATGAACCGAGCGAACGGGAGCGATCTGAGGTCAAAGGACGGTGTGAGCATGCCGATGAAGCCGGGGACAGCGGGGACGATCAGTGAGTTGTCGGTGCCGTCTATGGCGATTTGCCCGGGCAAGTCAAAGCCGCCACCCCAATTTACTGCCGGTGTCAGCGTCGGGGTGGCGAGCAGACTGGGATCAAACGCATCGCCATTCCACGCCAATACCTGACTGCCTGCGGGATCGGCGGCGAGCCTTATTTCGCTGATGTCTATGGCTGCGGACGGATCGGCCAAGACGAAAAGGCAGGCCGTCTCATCTGGACGCGCCGCGAGAGTGCCCACGGGGAGCGCGAGGCGGCGGAACGCACCGCTGGTGGCCGGAAAGCTTACCCACAGAAATTGGGAAGAGGTAGCATAGCGGTCATCACGGTTTTTGATTTCCACCTTGATGCGTCCTGCCACGGCAGCCCTGTATTCGAGCACAAGCCACGGATAGCTGGCGAATGGCACGGAGGGAAACTGTGTAAAGACGAAGCCAGGCTCCGCAGGAAGCGTGAGGACACTGCCGCTGTGAAGCGTGGGTTCCGCAGCCAAGATGCCTTGGCCTTCCCAGGGAGTACCTGAGAGTGCTCCTGCGCAGAAGATGCAACCTAGCGGCGTTGCAGGAGTGGTCGCGGCAACGAGATCGGGCAACACTTTTGGTACGGTAACCGCAGGCAGCGCCGGTGCTACACCAGTACCGGTCAGCGAGCCGGAGAATACAGGGGCGAACTCACTGCTCAGGCGGCTGCGCGCCCGCGCCAAGCAGCCGGCGGGAAGAGCACCGGATGAACTGAGAGTTTCCAGCACCCAGGACATGGGGTGCCGCCCGCGGACAGTGATCTCCTCGTTCAGGCAGAGGGCCACGAGGAGCGGGCCATTGCCATCCCATGTCACTAGCGGCGCACAGCAGGCACCGTCATCGCTCACGGAATCTATGACCCCAAACGGAGTCTGCGCACCGTGAGCGTCCAGCATGTTGTCCAGCCAAGCGATCCCCGCCGCCTCATCACTGAGGATTACTGTGAATGCAGCATAAGGAGCAAACGCCCCGTGCAGGACCTCCTCCCCCATGACCGTTTCCACTTGCCCCGCGGCGGTTCTTTGGACCGAGCAGGCCAGTTCTGACTGCCATGTGACATCCGTGGGATCGAGAACATGCACCCACTCGCGCCCCGTTTCCGAGCAGGGTTTAAGCTTGAAATCTAGTGGTCCATCCCAGCGGTTATATCCATAACGGTCCTCATAGGTGAGGGGACCATTGCCGCGCATGGGTTGGTGGGTGGCGGCCATCAGGCCTGGCCAGCCGTGTTCTGCAGCAAAATGCGTGCGAAACCGCTGCGCGTTATCAAACACCTGCCGGGCTACCGGCTCATCGAAATAGGGCCATTGGAGCCAGGCCCATTGCTCGTGGCTGCTGAACTTCCACCCCTTCTGGACGGTAAACGTGTGGCCATTGGCCAAGCCCTGTGCAGCGTGGCGATTGGGGTCCAGCGGGCCAGACTCCCCGCACTGGAAGTGCTGCCAGATTCCATTTCGCAGAGTTTCGCTACTCCAGTTCCAAACCGCATCTGCGAGCAAGCGGATGAGTTCACCTTCGTTTGGATCAGCAAGGAAGCCGCTTTCAAGCGGATAGGCCCGGTAGGTCTGCCCCAACGGGGGAATACGCGGATCGGCTACCATCTGGGGGCGTGCCCGAAACCTTCTGGCCACTGGATCCACAAAAATTTTCTCCCCGTAGAGCTTCATGGGTTCCTGATAAGCATGCAGCCTCTGCGCGAGAACAGTGCGCCCGGTTTGCTGACAAGCGGCTTCAGCCAGCAGCAAGGCAGCGGCGAACTGTCCATTGTCGAGTGCAGGAAAACTATTCTGCCAGTCGCGCACAGGATCGGTGGTGTCCCGTGCCGGTTGTAATCCGTCCGGCATGACCTTGAACCAAGGCAGGTAGCCCGCGAAGCCCGGAAAGCAGCGCGCGAAATCCTCATACGAGCGCAGTTTCCGCTCAAGCAGTCCTGCGGCTATGCCAGCCGCTGCGGGGGGATCGTCAGGGCTTACGATACGGGCCGCGCGGCTATTGTTCAGGATGGCAAACGCCAGAACATTCAGGTGGAGCGCTTCCTTCGATGGAGCACTGCCGGCTTTCGCGGGGCCAAGAGGGCGGCCATCGTTGAACTCATACCGGAGCCCGTCGTAGCAGAGGATGGAATTTCGCTCATAACAGACACCGGGCTGGTGAAAAGTCCGGCCGCTCCAGCGGAGGAATGCATCGATCCATGATTCCCTGCGGGCCGGATTTCCGGCGAGTTCAGCCGTGGAGTAGCCGTGGCTAAAGTGCTGTGGTGAAGAAGGGAATAACACGCCTGACGGGAGTGGCGGACAAGACGGAGAGTTGCGCATCCGCGTCCACCAGACGTTGTCAGAATTGAGATTCGCGCGCAGGAAACAGAGGCCGCTTTTCGTTTGGAGCCACGCAGCCCCGGTAGGTGGCCCGTCCTGATTGAGAAACTGCCTGCTGCCCTCCGAGCAACTGGGATAGTGCAGCAACATCCCGTATGGACTGGCAGCAAAACGCCCGTCCGGGCTGACGAGCAGGCCGTAATGACCGGGGAAATGCAGAGGCTCTCCATCCTCTCCTGTCGCGGAGTGATCCGGGGGCAAAGCCTGGTCATGGATAACGTGGCCGTCCGAAGCGATGCGGATTACATGAGTGTGGGAGGACTGGTATGCTGCCAACCACCCCGTGCCAGCCGGCCCGTCGCTCACTTGTATGTTATCCGCGCCCGGAAGGCTTACTTCGAACCTCCTGGACAGCGTGAGCGCATTCCTGAAATCGAGCTTGCCAGGGCCAGACAGCCATACGCCATCAGCTGAGAGAATCACCTCACGCACGACTTGCTCCCCTGGCTGCGGAGGGATTTGCCAGGCCCTCTGGAGGCTGGAGGTTGGCGTTCCGTTGTCATCAAACGCCTCTATATGAACCGAGTTGGCGGTAAGCTCATAAACTAAAAAACCTGTGTTCAGCCATGCGGCCCGAATGCCTGAGCCACAGATAACGGGCCCAGTCTCTGGGCGCAGCAGCAAGACGCGATTGGCGGAAGCCCTTACCAGCGCAGCAGTGCTACGTGGCGAGCACCAAACGTCCCCTATCGCCTCGCCCGCTGGAACACTGGCCGTACCTTGAGGCACCGGAGCGCGCCCCCCGCGAGGTCCGCCTATCTTATAAAATCCTACCTCCGCGCCGCTGCCCGAGGCGCAGAACCGGTCGGTGCCCGGGGCAGGGCGCACGCTTCCCGGAAAAGTGCCGGGGAGACCAATCGCCCACTGTGCAACGGGGTTTCCAAGTCCGTTTTCTTCGATATAGACCAAATAATTGCTGCCACCGATGCCCGCAGGACTGAAGGCCAGCTCCTCTCCGCCCGGCAGCGCCATGCGCCAGATACCGGAAGTGTCCTGGGGCGTGCTAATGCGCCCGAAAGTCACAGAGTTAGATGAAGCTCCACACGGCAACAATGTCAGTAACAGGACGACAGCAGCATAGCGGTATTTGAGTGCGCGGTTCATGGCTGGTAAACGGTGAAAAAGTATTGATTGAATGACTCAGGGTGACGGGAGCAGGCTGTTCAATTCCCCCCGGCCTTCATCTTCCGCAGCACTTCCTCCATGTTGCGGCCTTTGACGGTGGTGGAGCGGCCATTGGCCCCGGTGGTGATGGCGGAGACGGAGGAGCCGGTGATCTCGTAGCGGGTGGCGCTCTTTTGCCCAGCGGCGTTGTAGGGGGTGAAGCCTATCATAGAGACCCCGCGGAGGGGCGGCTGGGGCGGCGGAGATGGCGCGGTGCAGCCGGCAGGGACCATGGAGAGGAGGGCGCAGGCGAGCAGGCGGGCGGCGGCGGGGAGTGGGTTTGGGTTCATAGGTTTTTGCAGTTGGGTTGAGACGTAGTTCTACTCATTACAGGTTCCTGAGTTTGCGAGGCTGTTCCGCGAATGCGGCTGACCATCCGACCAATGCAGGGCATCGGCTCATGGTGCCGCTTATTCACGGTTACGGCACTGCCCGGACGCGGAAGAACAGCTTCCCGGCAGCGTCCTGTGCAGGCGTTAGAAAGGCGTCGATCTGATTTGGCCCTGTGGCAGCGGCGCGGAGCAGGTCGGTATATATCCACTGCTGGCCATTGGAGCTGCGCTCCAGCAGATACCGCACGCCAGCCACCGCTGTATGCGTGACGCTATAGGTGCGGTTCCCGGTGCCGGGGGCGACCGTGCGCAGCGCGCTGATGCTGCGAAGCACGCTCGCGGCATCGGCGGGATGGGTCTGCGCGAACATCTCTGGCTCCCGGGCGATCCCGTCGCGGTCCGCATCCGAGCCCGGAGGCACATCGCTCAGGAGCACGCCGCCGATCGCGAAGGTCTCGCTGCCGGAGTCGTTGAATCCCGTGACCACGAGGCGGGCCGAGTTCGCATCCGCCGGGATCGTGACGGTGAGCTGCCGGTGGAGGTAGATTTGCTCTGCGGGAGGGCGTGCCGCGGGATTGAACTCCTCACCGCTCAGACAGCCGTCACGGTTCACGTCAAGTTCGGTGGGGATGAGGGAAACGATGCTGCCCACTCCGCCGGGGCCAGTGAGCTGGACGGCTACACAAAGTTGGTCCTCCGGCTCGAAGTTGCTGCTGAGGCTCGTCTCCAGACACAGCAACTGCATCGTCAGATAGACCTGGCCGGCAGCGGAGAGATCAATGGGCGCGGTGCGCACAGTGACTTCCGTGTCGGCAGCGTTGAGGTAAAGACTGCCGAGCCGCTGATCCGGGGTCCATCCGCCAGGCACGGGCGGGACATCCATGCCGATCTCCCCGCCCATGCCGCTAATTTCTGTGCGCAGCAATAGGGGCAGGCTGTCGGCGATGGTGACGGTCCCCTGGCTGGGCGTGCCCAGATTGAACCCCGCTCCGGCTTGGAGCGTGAGCGTCACCGTCTCATTTCCCTCAATCAAAATCTCCCGAATAGGCAGCACCGTCACCGCCCCCGATGCCTGTCCCGCCGGAATGGTAATGGACGCCGGCAGCGGGGCATAGTCGCTCCCCGGCGTCGCGGTTCCGCCCACCGTCATTCCCACCGTCAGCGCCGCAGCCAGCGAGCCCGTCCGGGATACGGTGAAGGCTCCAGCATCCGGCCCCGCTTCCGCCGCTGTCCCGTCGGCGACGGTAAGCGTGACTTCTGGAATAAAAAGCTCCGCAGCTTGTGACGTGATGGCCTGCCCCGTCAGCCCCTTGTTGTAGATCGTCTTGATCTCCTCCTCGCGGAACCAGCGCTGCGCGACGACGACTTCATCCACCAGGCCATCGAAGAACAATTGGTTGCCACCCAGCGACCCCATGTAAAATGGCTGCGAGTTGTCATTGGCTTGGGCCGTGCTGGGAGTCGAGTTGTTCAAAGCTGAGTTGAAGAAGGCCCGTGATCCCGCTCCATCAAATGTCAGACAGGAATGGAAAAAGCTCGTGAGCGTCTGCGGCGAGGCAACCACCCTTGAGGTAGCGTTGACATCGAAGGTCATCTTGGTGCCGTCCGCGATGGCCGCCCCCCAGCCGTTGTTCACAACGTCGCGCTTATAGATCACGGCCTGGTTGCTCGCCGAATTGAGCTTGCCCCAGTAGAGCACGCTAATGTCATCGGCGATATCCAGTCCGTTCTGCACCGTGTCGGCGATGCTGAGAAACTGCTGATTGGCAGATGTGAACTGCACCGCTCCGCCGACTTTCCCCGCCCCACTGCCGGCACCGGTGGCTCCGGGCGTCAAGTCATTGCTTCCAATAATGTCCCGACGTGGCCCGTTTGGCTCGTCCAGGTTCCAGTAAGAAACGATCCCCGAACGCTGCACCGGCAGGCCGGTGGCGAGGGCTTTCAATTCAGTGTCAGAAAGCGCGTAGCTTTTCCAGATGGCGACATCTTGCGCGGTGCCGTCGAAGGGATGCACGGCCTGGAGCGAGTCCCGTCCGATAAACAGGCCTTCCGTATTGGTCACACTTTCAGAACTGGTTCGCGCTCCGAGCGAAACTCCATCAATGTAGGCGGTGAGCGTCGTGCCGCTTCGCTTCAACGCGACGTGATACCAAGTATTGGCAACGGGGATCCAATTCCAGGTCTGTGGTCCTGCCTGGGTGTAAACGTAAAGCTGGCTGCCGTTCAGTAATGTGAAACTGATGCCGTGAGTTGGAACTTGTAATCTTCCTATCCCGAGCCAGCACGGCTGCGGAGTGATGGTCGCGAACTTGATCCAATGGGAGATCGTGTAATCTCCGGTACCAAAAGCGTAGTCTTGGCTTGGGGGGCCAGAGAGAAATTGCGGATTCCCTGCAAACCGCGCCCCCGTTCCTTCGACGTAGCCCCCTGCGCTCCCAATCAGGTTGCTGTTATCTGTCAGGTGGTGGCTCCCGGAAGAATCCAGTCGCGTGACCACCGCACTAAGGCTGCTGATTTCATTCAGCTTCCACCACGCGGTGGGAGGCACGGAGACATCGTCCGGGCGGTAAGCGAGCGTTTGCAGATCAACGCCGAGGGCGAGGGATTTGACTTCGATGGGGGTGAGTGCGCGGTTCCACACGGCGAGGTCTTTGATCGCCCCTTTAAGCGAGAGCGATGGAAATCCTCCGGGATAGATGTAGCCCACATCAAAGGGTTCAGCATTGTCTGTCAAATCAATGGAATGGGACTGCGAATGAACGAGGTTTCCATCCACGTAGAAAATGGCCATAGAACGCGTCTTATCGTAAACGAAAATCACGTGATGCCATTTGCCGGCGGACAAGACTGGCACTGGCGTCGAAACTCCCGTTCCTTGGATGGTAATTCCCAGATAACCACTGGCCCCCACGCTGAATTGATAGCCTGCGTTGGACGCCCACTTTGAGACGATGAAATTACCGGGCCATGCCACCCCATCCATTTTAATCCAAGCACCCATGGTGAAGGCTGTTCCCGGGAGCGCGAGGTTTGGGCAGTTCGCATCTGGAATGCTCCAGTAGTTCGCTCCGCTCTGGTTGCCCGACTGCTCGCTGGTGGCCCAGTAGTCATCTTCCACGTAGGAAGGTGTGCCCACATTGGTAAGGTGGTAGCCGTTCGGGCTCGCGTCGGTGGTGTTTCCATCAAACTTCCAATATCCCTGCAAGCCGCCGGGCAAGTCACTGGGGCGGAAGGGCGTAGTGAGCGGCGAAATGGAACCGGTATCATCGTCCTGCTCAGTGGCGGTGAGGGTTTGGCTGGTGAGTCCGGCGGAGGAGACGGTGATGGTGGCGCTGCCGTTGGTGGTATCAGCATCCTGCGCAGCGGAGAGGGTGACAGTCTGCGGGGTGTTCCAGTTGGCGGTGGTGAAGGTAAGCGCGGAGCCGCCGGCGACGGTGATGTCGGCATCGCCGACGGTGCGGGCAGTGTTCACCGTGACGCTGCCGGAGGGCTGGAATGCGAGGCGGACGGTGAAGGTGGCGGAGGTGCCTTCGGTGACGTTGACGGTGGGCGTGCTGAGGACCAGTGCCTGGATGTCGTCGTCCTGTTCCGAGGCCGTTACGGTCTGGCTGGGAAGGCCGGCGCTGCTTATGGTAATGGTGGCGC
>JAYVJI010000010.1:0-1942 GCA_043769435.1 Verrucomicrobiota bacterium | reverse complement strand
CGGTTCTCTTCCATCCCGTGATACCCCCGCCCCGGAGCCAAATCCCAACCCCCACGCCCCCCATGAAATCTCCCAATCACCAATCTCCAATCTACACCGTCGTCTGGCCGGGTTCTTGGCGGTTCTCATCTTGTTCCTGATGGTTTCCGGCAGCCTGCACGCGGAGTTTGATCCGGCGCTGGTGAAAGTGATGGAGAAGGCCGAGATCCTCGGCGACAATCCCTTCGAGGGCGATGTGGATGTCAACGCCAACGGCCGATGGATCGCCGCCAGCCAGCACGGGGTGTTCCTCAGCCTTGGATCTCCCATGTTCTGGCAAGAAGTCCACACCGCCGGCGGCGGACAGTTGGTGAGCGCCAACACCATCAAGATCCAATGCCGCATCAGCGACTCGGGGAGCTGGGTCGTCATTAACCGCTTCGGCATCTACAGGAGCAGCAGCGCCGATCCCTACATCGCCGAAACCGTTTCCAACACCGTCGGCATCAACAATGTCTACGACCTGGACATGAGCCTCAACGGCAACTGGATCGCCAGCAGCAGCCAGGGGACTTTTACATTCTTGGCAAGCACGGGCACGGCGAGCTTGGTTCTCACAAGTGGCTCCACTGGCAACGGCTCACTCTCCTCAAAACGAATTGTTAAAATCAACTCCAATGGTGATTGGGTAATCATGACTACCTCAGGCATCTTTAAAAATGCCGCTTCGGTCCTCACAAACCCAGCTAGCGCAAATATTGGCGGCAACATCCTTTACTGGTCCCTCGACCTCAACGCCCAAGGTGACTGGGTTGCCATTAGCAGCCGCGGCACTTTTTTAAACGGCACTCGCATGAGTGTTCCTCCTATCTCCGATTGCCTCAGCAGTAGCACCATTGAGGCCAACGACGTAGGCGAAATGGTTGTTAAAATTACTGACCAAAATCTCTCTAACCAATTTGCCTGGATGGCAATTAGCCCGAGGGGAATTTATCGCGATGGAATACGAATCCCAGACCTCAATTTTATTACAAGCCAAACGCAGTACACTCTCGACATGAATAACAGCGGCGCATGGGTTGCAGCCAGCGAAGGCGCTGCTCTATTAAATGGAGTGATAATTTTAAACGATGGACTCTCTCTTCAAACTAACAACGGAACCGCCAACGAACTCCTTTGCAAGATCAACGAATTTGGCGACTACGTTTGTCTCACCAATAACGGCGTCTTTAGAAATGAAAATCGTGGCTTATCAAATGCAAAACGTGCATTAAATAGTTCTCAATTCACTCCCACCACTTTTAAACATGTTGTCTCGTTAGGAGGCAATGGCGCGGTGGCGTTGCTTTCCGAAAACACTACCTTTGAAGACCGCATCGGCGTTTACTGGGGCATGAACGTGTCGAACCCCGCACCGCCCCAACCCGTGAACGCCACCCTGGTCGGCAACACGCTTTCGTGGACCAGCGGCGGCGGCTCGACCGTCGGCTATCTGGTCAGCGTGGGCACGACGCCAACCCCTCCCAACGCCAGCTCCGGATCGACCTTGTATGTGGGCACCAACCCGGGCTTCACGATCAATAACTTCAGCGACTTCATGCCGGGAGTCGTCAATTACATCGTCCTGGCCGCCATCCATTCGGAAGGAGCGGAATCCCCGCCGCTCATCTTCGAGTATCAAACCGCGCCGCTGCAAGTGACCGGCCAGGCCTTCAATTCCGCCAACCAGCAGGTGACGCTGTCCTGGTCCAGCCTGCCGGGAAAAGGTTACCGCATCGAGAAGTCGCTGGAACTAACGGCTTGGCAGCCGCTCACCGAGATCCCGCCCGGCAACGCCGCCACCAGCACCGCCACCATCGCCGAGTGGAACATGACCCGCACCTTCAGCGATCCCGGAATGACGACGAAGGGCTTCTATCGGGTGAGGACCGCGCCATAAGGAGTCGGGACATTCCTGTCCCGA
>JAYVJI010000009.1:0-4608 GCA_043769435.1 Verrucomicrobiota bacterium | reverse complement strand
GCAGCTGGGAAAGCACCGGACAGGAGACGGCGGCGAGCGATAGAAGGCCGGTAGCGGCGAAACGGGTGATGGAATTTGTGCGAACCATGGCAGAAACATATCGCCATCGCGGCGCTTGTCACGGGGCAAAAATGCGTATTACAGAGCCACTGTCGCCTATTGATGGCGGAGTAATTTACTACCCGATCACAACGCCTAACCACGCAAATCCATGAAACACGCAATCATTCTCACTGCCGTTACTGTCGCTCTTTGCTCCTGTGATGGGGAAAAGGCCCAGGAGGCTAAAAAGCAAATCTCCGAAGCCGCGAAAGCCACTGGCGAGGCCGCCAAGGAAATGGGCAACAAAGCTAAGGACGCGAGCAAGGACGCCGGCGGAAAAATGCACGAACTGGGCAGCAAGGCCATTGAGGCCGGGAAGGATCTGGAGCACAAAATCGCGGAGAAAGGCAAGGCCGTCATCGACAAGGCCGCCCCTGCGGTAAAAGAAATGATAGCAAAGGGCAAGGATGCTGTGCACAACGCCGCTCCCAAGGTCCGGGCCGCAGTGGAGCAGGCGCGAGCCGCCAGCGCTTCCGCCCTGGCCGGACTCAATGAGAAGTCCCGCCCGGCGGTCGAGGCGCTGAAGGGGAAGCTAAAGAATCTTTCCAACTGGTATCGGGACACCGAGCACCAGCAGAGCAAGGATCCGGCTGCTGCAAAGCAAATCTTCGACCAGCTCCACAATGAGCTGAAAACTGTAGAAACGGCTGATCTTCCTGCTGAGGTGAAGGATGCGCTGACTAAATACCGGAGCGTCATGGAGCAGCAAAATACCCTGATGCAGACCATGCCTGCGACAGAGGCTGACATCAATACATGGATGATTCAAAACTACGAGAAGCTGTCCTTGATCAACAACGCCGTGAAGCCCGCCGCGGCCGCATTGCAGGAAGCGGCCGCCAAGTACGGCATCGAAGGTCTGAGCTTCATCGACGATGCCGCTGCTGAAGCCGAAGCCCCGGCACCAACTCCAGCGCCCTCTGCACCGCCAGCGCCGCCTGCCGGGCAATAATCCCGGAAGCCCTTCCTCCGTCTGCATGATACTGCGCCACTGGCTGCCTGCCCTGCTCGTTCTCTCCAGTATCGCCTGGGTGCTTCACCACACGTGGCGCGGGGTGGAACCTCTCATTTACCGGAACGCCAACGAGGAAATCCTAGCTGACGCTGCCGGAGTGGTGGCTGAACGGCGTGAGCTTTTCAAGGACGGGAAGCTTGATTCCAATGGTCAGGAGGAACTGCCGCGGGTGGAGGATCCGGCCTACTTATTCTGGCAACTCCAGTATCCGAGAGACGCTGACGGCCAGTTGATCAAGCAAGGGTTTCTCAGGACTAGGTTGTTGCCGTGGTATCAGGGGAAAATGGTCGATGTCTGGGAGCATCCGCTCCGCCATGTCATTAAGGACGGCCACTACACCGCCATCAGCGACGGCCCGGACGGACTGAGTGGCACGGCGGACGACATGAGTTCTGATACGGCACGCGACCGTGCTACCGGCGATCCCCGCCGCAAGGTGCAGAAAAAGAAGAAGCCAGCGGCCAAATCCGGCTGATCAATTCCGGCCCACCAAATCCGGCTTATTTTATGGAGCAATACCACGACCTTCTCCGCCTTGTCCTCCGGGACGGCAAACACCGCACTGACCGCACCGGCACGGGCACTATTTCTCTTTTTGGAGCCCAGGCCCGCTATGATCTCAGCCGTGGCTTTCCACTTGTGACCACCAAGAAAGTCCACCTGCGATCCATCATTCATGAATTGCTCTGGTTCATTTCCGGCGACACCAATGTTCGCTATTTGCAGGAAAGGAAGGTCAGCATCTGGGACGAGTGGGCGGATGCCGATGGCGAGCTGGGCCCGGTTTATGGGAAGCAATGGCGGCGCTGGGAGGCCCCCGGCGGGAGACTCATTGATCAGTTGAGCGATGTGATAGCGGCTATCCGCCGCACGCCGGACAGCCGCCGACTTATCGTCAGCGCGTGGAATCCCGCAGACATTCCGGGCATGGCGCTGCCTCCTTGCCACACCCTTTTTCAGTTCTATGTCGACACCGCAGCGCAGACCCTCAGTTGTCAGCTCTACCAGCGCAGCGCCGACCTTTTCCTCGGCGTGCCTTTCAACATCGCCGGCTACGCACTCCTCACCATGATGGTCGCCCAAGTCACCGGTCTGCGCCCGGGGGATTTCATCCACACATTCGGAGACCTGCACCTCTATGTGAATCACCTAGATCAGGCAAATCTCCAGCTGTCCCGTCAGCCCCGCGCGCTTCCCGTCATGAACCTGAATCCAGACATCAAGGAGATCACCTCATTCCGTTACGCGGATTTTTCTCTGGAAAATTATGATCCCTGGCCTGCCATAAAGGCGCCCGTGGCGGTCTAGCAGATCGTGATGAGGCGTGCCATTCCGGCACCGCTTCCTCCGCGCCCGCGGGGAAGTAACTATACCTTTCATATAATACGAAGCGCCTTGCTTTGTTCGGCGCACAACGTCCAAGCCCAGCGACTGCTAGGGGTGGGGGTGCGCTCCACCGAAGCCAAGGCACTTACGAATTAAACTAAGCGTTGAAACGAGTAGGCCCCTAACTATTCGCTGCGGCGCCTTGTCTTTCTTCCGGTTGGTGCCGCTGCGTTGCAGTAGGAAGAGAGCACTGCCGCCGATCAGGAATGCGGTTCCGGGCTCCGGAACCTGCGTGACAATAAATGTGTTGTTTTCAAAACTCAAAATTTAAGCGTTAATTAGGCGTAATTTTTACATTGCCCCTGCGGCTGGTTGAGGGGATGCTGTAGAAATGGAACCTTCACCGCAGCCCTTGGATGAGAATATGGAACGCACTCTTGATGAGTGGCGGGAGAACCTTGCGGAGGCGCTGCTGGAGGTGGGGCGGACCTTCATGCCTTTTGGCAAATACGGGCCGCAGCACTACCCGCCGTATGGCGTGCCCATTTATGACTTGCCGCCTGAGTATTTGTTATGGTTCCGGGACAAGGGATTCCCCAAGGGGAAGCTGGGGCGGCTCATGGAAGTGGTATGTGATCTGAAAATCAATGGGGCTGATGAGGTCCTAGAACCATTGCGCCGGGCGGCTGGCGGACGGCATTCCCTGCGCCCGGAAAAGAAGGTGGCGTGGGACTTCAAGCGTGAGGAACTGCCGCTGCGGCATGGATCTGAGGAACGCCGGAAATGACACCCCGCACCATGCCTGTCTCCCCTGTTATTCTGGCTCTCGAAACCTCGTGCGATGAGACCGCCGCCGCAGTCTGCGATGGTGCCGGCGCGATTCTTTCTTCGGAGATTTCCTCGCAAATCGCGGAGCACGCGCCCTACGGCGGAGTGGTGCCGGAAGTGGCCTCACGGAATCACATGGCGCGGCTGCGTCCATTGATCCACACGGCGCTGGAAAAGGCAGGGATCACGGTCAATGACGTGGATTGTTTCGCGGCCACAGCCGGCCCTGGACTCGCCAGTTCATTACTGGTGGGGAATACCACAGCCAAGGCCTTGGCGCTGGCCTGCGGGCGGCCATTCCTGCCTGTCAATCACATGGAGGGGCATCTGCTGTCACCTTTTTTGGGAGAGGCAGGCGGGATCCAGCCCGGGGTGGCGTTGATTGTTAGCGGCGGTCACACGATGTTGCTGGATCTGCGCGGGGCAGGGGACTGCCACCTGCTAGGACGCACCCGGGATGATGCGGCCGGTGAGGCCTTTGATAAGGTGGGCAAGATGCTGGGACTGCCCTATCCCGGCGGGCCGGAGATCGATCGCATGGCCCGGACTGGGCAGCGGGATGCCTTCGACTTCCCCCGCTCCATGAAACATACGGCCGATGATGATTTCAGCTTTTCCGGGCTGAAGACCAGCATGCTCTACACGCTCACTGACATGGGGGACGGAGTCGCCCGCAGGCTGCCGGATTTATGCGCTTCTTTCCAGGAAGCGATAGTAGATGTGCTGGTGAGTAAAACGCTGCGCGCAGCGCGCCGGCTGGGAGCCCGCAGCATCAGCCTGAGCGGCGGAGTGAGCTGCAACAGCCGCCTGCGTGAAGCCTTTACCAATGCCTGCAAGCGCGCGCGCCTAACGCTTTTCATGGCCAGCCCGGTGAACTCCACCGACAATGCGGCGATGATCGCCTACGCTGCGCTGCACCGGTTCCAGGCAGGCGGGCGTGGATCGCTGGAGGATGATGTGAATCCGAATCTGGCACTGGGGTGTTGAAAAATGCTCGGAATTAAGTCAGTGTTTGCATGCAGTTTTGGAGACAGAAGTCTCCCGATTGAGAATGAGTTTTAGCTAGCTAAGGCTGTGGCTTGGGTTGAATCCGACTGAGACAGTCGGGACACATTGGTGTGAACGCAACGTGGTCCGACTGTCTCAGTCGGAAATAGAGGAGGGGTTTCCTATCACCAAAACCTTGCTCGACGCACGTCTCTAAAACTAGCAACATAGGATTGACCGTCTCCAAAACATCTTCCGGCAACTGATCGCGACATTTTTTGGCAAACGCACCCGGATCCGCCGAGGGCACGGGCTGGCCCGTGCTTTTGAGCAAGCCTCTCACGCAATTA
>JAYVJI010000008.1:0-2010 GCA_043769435.1 Verrucomicrobiota bacterium | reverse complement strand
GTGGTGATATTGGTGGGGGAAAAGAGCGCATCCGCACAAACTGGCTTCAGCGCCATCGTAGGGAACACAGCCCACGCTGTGCCATGAGCACAAGCGAGGAGGGCGAGGAAGGTGCGGAGCTTTTTCATATATCAAAAGGCGACTGTGGCGCTAAGACCTCTATCTCAACAGATTAGGAGCCGCAGAGCAAGCCTGAAAACGGCCCATTACGGGCCACAATGCGGCAAGCTTTTCAGGTGGGGCGTCTGGGTCGAGCCTATAAGACCAAAAGGCGCTGTGAGGACACAGCGCCTACCTTGTCTGACAACCTAATCTACTATGCGCCTACCAGCAGTCTGGAGGGGTTCTCGATGCAGTCTTTTACCCGAACGAGGAAGGTGACGGCTTCTTTGCCGTCTACGACGCGGTGGTCGTAGCTGAGGGCTAGATACATCATGGGGCGGATGACGACTTGGCCGTCTACGGCTACCACTCGCTGCTGGATGGTGTGCATGCCGAGGATGGCGCTCTGGGGAGGATTCAGAATGGGGGTGCTGAGCATGGAGCCATACACGCCGCCATTTGAGATGGTGAATACGCCACCTGTGAGGTCTGAGAGCTGGAGTTGGCCGTTTTTGCCCTTATTGGCGTAGTCGATGATGTCGCGCTCGATGTCGGCGAAGGACTTGGCTTCTGCGCCGCGAATGACTGGCACGACGAGGCCACGCTCTGTGCCGATGGCGACTCCGATATCGAAGTAGTGGTGCTCGATGATTTCGTCGCCCTCAATGCGGGCATTCACCTGAGGGACGGACTGTAGAGCTTCGACGACGGCTTTCACGAAGAAGGACATGAAGCCGAGTTTTACGCCGTGCCGGGCGGTGAAACTTTCCTGGAGCAGCTTTCGCAGGTTCATAACCTCCGTCATGTCCACTTCGTTGAACGTGGTGAGGATGGCGGCGGTGTGCTGGGCATTGACGAGGTGAGTGGCGATCTTGCGGCGCAGCGGAGACATGCGTTTGCGCGTCACACGGCCGGCTTCGTCAACCACGGCGGGCGGAGAGGGATCGGGGATTTTGGGGACGACGGTGAGTTCAACTTTCGGAACGGGGGAGACCGGCGGGGCAGCCGCAGGCTGCGCGGCGGGTGGCGTTTCCTTTGGCGCGGGCGGATGGGCAGCGGACGGCACGCCTTCCGCAATGAACCCAATGACGGCGCCGATCTTCACTTCCTCTCCCGGCTGGGCGGCTATTTTCAGGGTGCCGGCGGCTTCGGCGGTGAGTTCGGTCGAGACTTTGTCCGTGTCTATGGTCACGAGCACATCGCCGGGCTGCACGGAGGAGCCGTCGGCCTTGTGCCAGGTGGAAATGACGGCGCTGGTGATGCTTTCGCCCGCGCTGGGGACTTTGATTTCAGTGGGCATGAGGAAATGGAGTAAGGGAAGGAGCGTATTCCGGGCCATTGCTGGCACCCTATTACCCGGCACTCAAGCGCGGGCGCAAAAAGTCCGTCACTTGCCAAGTCTGGTTTTCGAGCCGGCCTGCGGAAACAAAACAGGCACCCGGTTTCCCGGGTGCCTGTGGTGAGTGAGCGGATAAATCCCGGAAGCTATTTGCCGCCGAGGATTTCCTGAAGGCGCGCGAAGCTTTCCGGCGCGAGTTCGGATTGGCCAAGGGTGATGGCTTTGCCTTTGTCGGTGACGAGAGTCACTTTAGTGCCGGCCACCTTGGTGAGTTTGGCGGTGATTCCAGTGCCTTTGCTGTTCGTCCACTGCTCGAGCGGGGCGTTGGCCACTTCTTTACTGCCGTTCTTTTCAGTCACCACTGGATCGGATGATCCTGCGGGCGAAGCGCTGGGCTCCTTGCCGGCGGAGGGTGCCGGTTTGGCGACTGCGGAGGGAGCAGGGGCGCCTGACAAGTCAGCACGCTGGGCGCGCTTGGCTTCCTTGAGAGCCTTATCCAGCCCTCCTTTGAGCTCGGTATGGCTGGCGGTGCCATAAACTTTGCTGCCCGTGGCGTCGCTGAGTGCAAC
>JAYVJI010000007.1:0-1557 GCA_043769435.1 Verrucomicrobiota bacterium | reverse complement strand
TCAGGAGCATGATCCCACGCACCAGATTGTAAGCCATGGCTCCGGTGTAAAGCTCTCGCCGCGCCATGGCGGGGCTTTTCACAAGCATTTCCCCGAGCGTCATTTGGGTTTTGAAATACCGCAGGCTCAACTCGACTTTCCACCGCCGGGCGTAGAGCGCGGCGATCTCCGCTGGCTGGGCCGTCGTTTTCTCCAGCGTGGTAAACCACCACAGCTCCTGGGGGCGGAAGCCCGCCCGCTCAAGGCGCACCATGATCAATCGCCCGGCGATACCCTTGCGCTCCAGTCCTTTGTCCACGCCATCATGTGGAGATGGTTCCCAGACGACGGGCAAATCCATGCCGCAGATGAGTCCATGTTTTCCCGCGAGTTTTTTCGCCCGCGGCTGGGTCAAGCGCACGAGCACGAGCTGCCCGCTCTGGCTGGAAGCCGCGACCACCCGCCAGACTCCGAAATTGGCATCCCCCATCCAAAGGACCGAGGCCGGGGTGAGCGGGCAAGCCCCGGCGCAAGCATCCCGAAGCATCAGGCGGACGGCTTGGGCCTGCTCACTATCACCGGCATTTCCCATGATCAGCGAGACGATCAATCCCGTGCCGAGACACAAGGAAGCGAGCATCCGGATCTGACACCAGTAAGCCTCGCCATGCTGATTGCGGTGCGGGGGAAATCGCTTGGGGATCCGCCCATGGGGACGCAGCGTGATCATGGTGCCGTCCAGAATGCGCACCTCCAACTCCTTCCAAGTCCAGCCCTTTACCATGGAGCGCAAGGCATAGCTCTGGGCCGCGAGGCAGCGGCGCAGCCACGCGAAGGGCAGACGCGTGCGGGCCTGGGCATAGGCGGAAGTAGAAACCGTATGGAGCAAGCGCACGGAGAGCTTTTTACCCGGGAGACAGATGGAATCAGCGATGCCTGAGCGCATGAGAGTGAGGATTTTTTCCAAAGTTGGGTGCCCAAGGAGATGAGCCAGGATCATAGCCAACAGGGTCACGGTGGGCGTCCAGCAGCGCAGGTAGTAGCCCTTGGGAGCAAGCAACACCTTGCGCAGGACATCGAGGTTGGCTATTTTGAGGAACAAATCCGCAGCATCTGCGATGGCCGCGGAAAATCCGGCAGAGGGTGGAAATGGCGGAAACTTGCTTATTTTAGTTAGGGAGACATCATTCATGTCCTGCTTAACTAAATACAATAATTAAAAGTACAAGTTATAATTAGAAGAATTTTACCCCGCCGGATATTCGAAATCTTAGTGGCATTTGGCGGGACGCCTGTTCTCCCCGTCACTAATTTCTAACTTATAATAACTATGAATTGGACTGATGTGTTTCCTGTGTTGAATGATGCGATGGTGGATGAATTCGAGGCGAAGGCGACACGCGAGGAGCACGCGGAGCTGGCGGATTGGTTCGCTGTGCAGGAAGTGGTGAACCGGCGGGAGGTGGGGCATATTGTGAGTGTCTCGCTGTTCTGGAAAAATATCCGCTCGCATGAACCGGACATTGTGGAGAAGGACCGGGCGATGTTTATGGGTGTGGCGCGGCGGCGCCAGTTGCT
>JAYVJI010000006.1:0-2862 GCA_043769435.1 Verrucomicrobiota bacterium | reverse complement strand
CCATCTGTGATCAATGCCACTTTTTTGCCCAGTCCCATACCCATGACTGCGCTGGTTGGCCCCAGCATTTCCCTCATCCCGGGGCCGCCCCTTGGCCCTTCCATGCGGATGACGATGACATCCCCCTCCGCGATTTTTCCGCCCGTGATGGCTGCCATGGCCGCTTCCTCACTGTCGAAAACGCGGGCCTTGCCGCTGAAGCTTTCTCCTTCCTTGCCGGAGATTTTACCCACGGCGCCCTCCGGAGCCAGATTCCCGCGGAAGATGACTAGGTGGCCGTCTGGTTTGATAGGGTTGTCAAAGCCCCTGATGATGTCCTGACCTTGGGCATACGGCTTCACTCTAGCCAGATTTCCGGCCACTGTCTTGCCCGTCACCGTCATGCAATCCCCGTATAGCAGGCCTGCATCTAGGAGCATTTTCATGAGGGGAAGCGTGCCGCCTATGTTGACGAGGGCAGCCATGACATATTTGCCACTGGGCTTGAGATCTGCCAGCACCGGAGTTTTCGCCCCGACTTTGGTGAAGTCGTCCATCGTCAGCTTCACTCCGGCGCAATGCGCCATGGCGATGAGATGTAGCACGGCATTCGTGCTCCCGCCCAGGGCGGTGATGAGGGTGATGGAGTTCAGAAATGCTTCCCGCGTCAGGATGTCAGAAGGGCGGATGCCCCGCTTGATCAGGTTGAGCACGGCCGCACCGGCATCAAAGCAGTCCATGAGCTTGGCGTCCGAGACTGCGGCCTGGGAACTGCTGTTGGGAAGACTCATGCCCAGGGCCTCGATGGCGCAGGCCATGGTATTGGCGGTATACATGCCCCCGCAGGAGCCCGGGCCGGGAATGGCGCACTGCTCTATGGCCGCCAGCTCACGGTCCCCCATCGCGCCCCGCGCGTGCTGGCCCACAGCCTCGAAAACACTCACAATATCCACGTCCTTGCCCTTGTGGCAGCCGGGAAGGATGGTCCCGCCGTAAACAAACACGGAGGGCCGGTTCAGCCGCGCCATGGCCATGAGGCAGGCAGGCATGTTCTTGTCACATCCCCCTATCGCCACCAGCCCGTCAAGATTTTCACAGCCCATCACCGTCTCGATCGAATCAGCGATGACCTCCCGGGAAACGAGCGAATATTTCATGCCCTCCGTGCCCATGCTGATACCGTCTGAAATAGTAATGGTATTGAATATGAGGCTCTTTCCACCAGCGGCATCCACTCCCCGTGCAGATTCGATGGCCAGCTTGTCTATGTGAATATTACACGGGGTCACCTGACTCCATGTGGAGGCGATGCCGATCTGGCTTTTCTGAAAATCCTTGACCTTGAATCCCACGGCGTGCAGCATGGCACGGCTGGGTGCGCGCTCAGGTCCGTCGATCATGACGGAACTGTGGGCACGGTGCAAAGTGGGGGCGGCGGCGGGTTTTGCGGATTTCTTCTTTGAAGGCATAACGGTTTTTCGCACTGGCCTGAGGCGTCGTCAATGACGCAGGCACGGCTGTGTTATTGGCTCTCAGCCAAAGCCCGGAGCTGCCTCCTGCTTGACGAGTGCTGGCAGAAAGGAAGGAGCAGAGGGTTTAAGCTGCGCCTTCTTTCTGTCGCCTTGTCCTTCGGGGTTTCCGGATGGGAGTTGCGGGTGGCTCCTCTATTCGCTATAATTAACTGGTCAGCGTTGGCATTGTTAGCATGGCGCTCAACAGGATCCCCCCCCCGTCTGGCGATGAATGACGGTCACGGGCTCGCACGAAACCAGAACCAGAGCCAAACGGCGGCTTCCGCCCGGTTGCGGTAAGCGTATCTTCAAATGAACAGGAGACATCCGCTCGCTACTCGGAGCCCATCCAGCAATAATGCGTCCACCAGCTTCACCATCTCCATCCCCCTCAAAAGTCCGCCGCTTTCGCTGGCTTTATCCCCCGGTGTCCTCCCCGCTGGGACTCATTGCCATGCTTGTGCGGGTCACGATCCTAGCGCTACTTCCGCTCACTGCCTGCCAGCATAAGCTCATCTACTTTCCCCGGTCCTATGAACCGGATGTGGTGGCGGCCTTCACCGCCAAAACCGGCAAGCGGATAACCTACCGGACGGGACAAGGCCAACAGCAGGCATGGTATGTGCCAGCCACGGAGGGGCCTGCGGAAAAACTCTGGATCGTGTGCGGCGGAAACGGCTCCCTTGCCCTCGAATTCCAGCCCGTAGTCGAGGCGGCTGGCTTTAAGCATGATGCATGGATCCTGGTGGACTACCCGGGCTATGGCGAGTGTCAGGGGGCTCCTAATCCCGCCCGCATCCGGGAAAGCCTAGCCGCTGTGGTGCCTCTGGCAGCCAGGGAATCCGGTATCCCCATGACGGCACTGCCAGCGCAGGCGATCGTCTTCGGGCATTCCCTCGGCTGCGCCGCCGGGCTTCTCGCTGTGGAGGAATTTCACCTGAAACGCGCCGTGCTTTGCGCTCCCTTCACCAGCACCATGGAGATGACGCGTGCCATGCTCGGCGTGCCTCTGGGTTGGATCGTCTACCACCGCTTCAACAACCGGGACGGCCTGGCCAGCCTCCGGGCTTCCGGTGGCAGGGCTTGGCTGACCCATGGGGATGCCGACCCGGTCATTCCTGTGAGCATGAGCCGCACCCTGGCTGATGAATTCAAGGACATAGTCCAATACCGCGAGATCCCCCGCGGCGGCCACAATGATCTCTTTGAGCGCGATGGCCAGAGTATCTTCGCCGCCATGAATCAGGCCCGTCACTAACGCATTTTTACTGACATGACGGACTTGAATTCCCGACTCCACGATGTGCCGCACCAGCCGGGTGTTTACATGATGAAGGACAGGCTCGGGCGCATCATTTATGTGGGAAAGGCC
>JAYVJI010000005.1:0-1715 GCA_043769435.1 Verrucomicrobiota bacterium | reverse complement strand
GCTGAGGGCATTGTGAACCGAAACTGCCAGGGTGTGCGTGCCGGCTGAGATGGCTCCAATGGGCAGAGAAACGAGCTGTGTCTCATCGCTAGCCCCGTCGGCCAGCATGCCGTAGGTGTCTCCCGTTCCATTGGCCACCCCGGCAGTCCCTGTCATGTTGAAGCGGCCGATCTCCACTCCGTCCAGATAGAACACTGCGCCATCATCAATGAGAGCCTGGGCTGTGGCCGCAGGGACCGCTGTGGGGACAGTGAATTGTGTTTTGAAATAGGCCGTGAAGCGCGACCCACTGGCTGGGGCCGTGGCGGTCCCTCCCGTCCCGATGGTTGTTCCTGTCAGGCCATTAGCTGTGAAATAGGTGATGCCACCGTAGTGAAACGGGGCAGGTCTGGCGACGGTGAAAGCTGGACCGTTGTAAGCGCCGCCAAAGGTTCTCCAAGTGGTGGCGAAGTCCGCATCCCCTGTCGCGGGGTCTGCTCCGTTAGTGGGGTGCAGAAAGTCCCAGTTGGCAGTGGGGCTGATGAGGTCGGACTGCGCGCGCACCGGGGTCGCCAACATTAGCAACGACCACATGAGTAAAGGTATGGATTTCATATTAACGAATTAATTTGGGTGAGGATAGCAGGATGGCGGAGAATTGTCACACATTAATTTGAGATTGCCGCTCTAGCGAACTCTAACCAATGTGGCTAATGTGACTGAAGGCGTAGGGATTCCCCATTTCCACGAAACAAACAAAGCACAATCCATGCCGCAGGTGCGTCCAGGTATGCAGGGGTTCAACGGTGGAGAATCAGGGAACGGCTACAGCCTGCAGCGCGGTATTCACGGCGGCTGTGGCGTCACCGGCCTGCCCGTGGCGGTTGTCACGAATGATGAGGCGGTGCGCAAGCACCGAGGGGGCGACGGCCTTCACATGATCAGGGTGGACCGCGCGGGCCTCCTCCAGCCACGCCGCTGCCTGAGCTGCCCGCATGACCGCGATGCTGGCCCGGGCGGAAAGAGTCCCTCGTCCAGCATCCGTCCGCCGCAGGGCGTCACACACAGCTGTGATATAACGGCAGATCCGGTCATCGACAGCTATTGCAGATGAGGCCTGCTGAAGTGCAGCGACATCGCCAGCACCCAGAAGCGGGGTGAAAACCGGGGCCTGAGAGCTTTGCGCGGCGTGCATCTTCAGCAGGCTCGCCTGTGTCTCGCTGTCCGGCAGTGTCATATTGATGCTGAGCAGGAAGCGGTCCAGCTGCGGTTCCGGGAGGGGAAAGGTGCCTGTGGAATAGAGATTATTCTGAGTCGCTATGACCATGAACGGGGAACTGAGCGGCCGCGTGACGCCGTCCACCGTGACTTGATTCTCACTCATGCACTCAAAGAGCGCACTCTGGATGCGGGGGCTGGTGCGGTTGATTTCATCCGCTAGGACAATGTTAGCGAAAACAGGTCCCGGGATAAACTGGAATTGCCCCGTGCCCTGATGATACATCGAATACCCGACGATGTCACTGGGCAGGAGATCAGGAGTAAACTGGATGCGCTTGAAGGAACTGTCCATGCTGCGGGCAAGCGTGGCCGCGATGGTCGTCTTCCCGATCCCTGGCGGTCCCTGGATAAGGACATGGCCGCCGGCGAGGAGCGCCGTGATCAGCAGAAACGCCGGCTGCTCTGAGCCCAGCACAGTATGTGTTAGACGTTCGTGAAGGGCATTGAGCTGCGCG
>JAYVJI010000004.1:0-2107 GCA_043769435.1 Verrucomicrobiota bacterium | reverse complement strand
CTCCGGGGGCTGGGAACCCTCATTGCCCTTCCTGCCATGGAGTCGCTGGGTACTGCGGCATGGGCTGCTCCCGTGAAGAGTGGGCTGGCCGCAAAACATCCCCTGCGCATGGCTTTCATCTATTCGCCCAACGGCAAGAACATGGACCACTGGACGCCCTCCGGCGGCGGCGGCAGCGGGTTCGCCCTCAGCCGTGCCCTGAAGCCGCTCGAAAAAGTCAAGGACGACATCCTGCTCATCTCCGGGCTGGCCCATGAAAAGGCCGCTGCCAACGGCGATGGTGCCGGCGATCACGCACGGGCCAACGCCACTTTTCTGACTGGTGCCCAAGCCAGGAAAACCGCAGGGGCGGACATCCGCGCAGGCATTTCAGTCGATCAGGTCGGGGCCAATGCCATCGGCCAACTGACGAAGCTGGGTTCCCTCGAACTCAGTTGTGATGAACCCAGGAAAGGCGGCAATTGCGATAGCGGCTACAGCTGCACCTACCAGTTCAACCTTTCCTGGAAATCGGAGACCCTACCGATGTCTCCGGAACGTGACCCCCGTCTCGCTTTTGAACGGCTTTTCGGCGGCGGCAGTGATGCAGACGGAGAACGCGCGCGCCGGGATTTTTATAACAAGAGCATCCTCGATTTTGTCGCGGAGGACGCCCGGACCATCAGCAAGCATCTGGGCTATACTGACAAGCAAAAGCTGGAAGAGTATATGTCCAGCATCAGAGACATTGAAAGGCGCATCGGCGGTGCAGACAAGGATGCCAAAAATATGCCCAAGTATGACAAGCCTACCGGAATCCCTCAGGGCTATCAGGAGCACATCCGCCTTATGTTCGATCTTATGGTGCTGGCCTTCCAGACGGACTCCACGCGCATCAGCACCTTTATGCTGGCACATGACGGCTCAAACCGGAGCTTCCCGGATATAGGCGTGCCGGATCAGCACCACGGCATTTCTCACCATCAGCGAAACGGGGAAAAGCTGGAAAAACTTGCCCGTATCGACGAATACTACAGCACACAGTTTGCTTATTTTCTGGAACGAATGAAGGGGATTAAGGAAGGGGACGGCACCTTGCTGGATCACTCCATGATTGTCTTTGGCAGCGCCATCGGCGACCCTGACCGCCACAACCACGATAACCTGCCGGTGATCATGGCAGGGGGCGGAAACGGTACCATCAAAACAGGCCGCCACCTCAAGCTAGGCCATACCCCCATGTGCAATCTATACCTTTCCATGCTGGACCGCCTAGGGGTCAAGCAGGACCGCTTCGGAGACAGCAACGGGCGCCTAGAAGTGATCAGCTAGCACCCGCTCCCCAGACTGCCGCAGATCAGATTGCCCCAAACGCGCCAAGTCGCGACGCCAGCAATCCGCTTTGGAACTCTGCGGACGCGGCGCCGGGCCGCCCTCGTGGCACCCGGGGCGGTTTCGCTCGCTCGTCCCCCATGCTTTTCTAAAAACTCCAGACGAAATCAAACAAATAACTTGGCAGCCACTTCGCTCTGTGCCATCTTCACCACGCACGCGTTGAAATTCCCTCCCTCCTGTTTGAACGACTTCCATCGTTTTGTGTCCCGGTCTTACGTCCTCATGTAAAACTCTTCACCGCCCCATCCCATGAGCTTCCAAAACCACGGAAAAGTCACCCTGCTCCCCGCTGTGCCCACAGCGCAAAATGGCAGAAATTGCTGTCAAATATGAAGACGGGATTGAAATCCACCTTTCTAATGGGGAGGATTCCGCTGCTCCTTCTACGCAATTAAAAACCAATAATGATGATTTCCACTTACTAATTAAATGAAGCAAGGCTTTAATGATTTAGTGTGTAAATTATATTCTGGATATGGTATTCTATGGACTCATTTTCTGTTTTCTGGATTGTGGATAGTTTGGCTTTGCCTTGGAGGGCCTGAGCCATTTCTGGTGACGCTTATCTCATTAAATGCTATAAATGCTATAATTATTGTAATATTCTTTGTATATCGCCAGGACTCCGCCTCCGCCGGTCCGGAAGGCGGCAATACCCTCAACCAATACGGACGCCTAGAACTTTACGGAGCCGCCGCAGAGAACAACACCCATGACGACGACGGCAACCAGC
>JAYVJI010000003.1:0-3454 GCA_043769435.1 Verrucomicrobiota bacterium | reverse complement strand
GCCGATGAACCACAGCACGGCGACGAGAGGGTGCTAGGATGCTACACTCTGAATCCGTAACCCGATTCCATGTCTGAGTTTCCTTCTCCGCCCACTAATCAAACGCTCCTTGCCAATCGACATCGTCGCATGGTCGCATTGGTGGTGGGGATGATTTGCGTGGGGATCGGTGGAGTCTATGCGCTCACTCGTCAGTCGGCTGCCAAGCCGGGGACGGTGGCTCGCACAGTGGCGGCGCAGGGAACGCCATGGCAACGGCATCCAGTGACGATCAAGCTAGGGCCAGACTGTCCCCGGGTGCTGACGGGGGCGAATGATGCTCGGGGGGTGCCGGTGACGGTCGCGTGCTCGACTTGTCATGCCACGACCAAGCCGGTGGTGGAAACGCACTCGCCGGCAGAGTTGGATCAGTTTCATCAGGGGCTAAAATACCAACATGGCAATCTAACGTGCCTCAGTTGCCACAATAGTACGAATTACGATACGCTTCGATTGGCGGATGGTCGGTCGGTAGAATTTCGGGACGTAATGACGCTGTGCTCCCAGTGCCATGGGCCACAGCGGCGTGATTACGATCATGGATCACATGGCGGCATGAATGGTTTTTGGGACCTGACCAAGGGGCCGAGGGTTCGCAATAATTGCGTGAATTGCCACGACGCCCATTCACCGAAGCTCCCTCAGGTGCTACCGGTGTTGCCTCCGCGTGATCGTTTGTCCGTTCCAAACAACAGTATTCCACCACATGAGCACTGAAGAGAAATCCTGTGATAAAGCATCCTGTGGATGTTCGCGACGCTCGGTTGTGAAGGGCATCGGAGCGACTCTTGGCGTGGCGGCCTATGCCAAGGCGATCGCTCCACTCACGGAATGGGCGAAGGAAATGAATGTCGATGAGTTCCTGCAAAAGCACTATAAGGAACTTACGTTGGTGGATCTTAACATCATCCTGCGGCGATTGGAAAAAGACACCAAGGATCAATACGGAGCCGATGTCACGATCACCGCGCCGCAAGCGCAGGCGGGCGTGAAATTCGGCTACGCGCTGAATCTATCGATCTGCAATGGTTGTCGAAAATGCGCCGAGGCATGCCATATTGAAAATAATCACGACCGGCCCTCGCACAATTCCTACATCCGGGTTTTCGAGATGTCGAAGGGCTCGCTGGACATGGAGAAGGGCAATGCGAACTATGACCATCCGGTTCGCCAAGCCGATAAGTTCTACATGCCGGTGCAGTGCCAGCAATGCGAGCATCCGCCATGCGTCGATGTCTGTCCGGTGGAGGCCACATGGAAGGAACCGGACGGCATTGTGGTGGTGGACTATAATTGGTGCATCGGCTGCCGCTACTGTGAGGCCGCCTGCCCATATCATGCCCGTCGTTTCAATTGGCAAAAACCAGAAATCCCCAAGGACGAGATCAATCCAAACCAATCGTATCTCTCGAATCGGATTCGCCCTCAGGGGGTGATGGAAAAATGCACATTCTGTCTGCATCGGACGCGTGAGGGCCGCCTCCCCGCTTGCTTGGAAGCCTGTCCGACCGGGGCCCGCGTGTTTGGGAACCTCCTCGATCCCGATTCTGAAATCCGTTGGATTCTGCAAAATAAACGGGTGTTCGTGCTGAAGGAGGAACTCGGCTTGAAACCCCAATTTTTCTACTTCTTCGATGAGTAAGCCCCAGCCATCGACTAGCACTCAGGGGTGGCACGGACACGTGCGTAACTACCTGCGATTTCTCTGGAACGCCTTTTTTGAGGCATTCGATGGAGGTTGGCGATTCTATACATGGATGATATTCCTCACAGCGATCGCACTCGTCGGTGCGAATGCATGGGCCATCCAAGTGCGGGACGGCATGGGCGTCACCCACATGAGCGACCACGTTTCATGGGGGCTGTATATTGCCAATTTCACGTTCTTGGTGGGCTTGGCGGCTGGCGGCGTCATGATGGTGATTCCGGCTTATTTATATCACGATGAAGAAATGCACGACATCGTCATCATTGGTGAATTGCTGGCCATTGCGGCCATCATCATGGCGCTCTTCTTTGTGGTGGCGGATCTGGGGCGACCGGATCGCTTTTGGCATCTGATCCCATTCGTGGGGAAATTTCACTTTCCGTTATCGATGCTCACGTGGGACGTCATTGTGCTGAATGGATATCTGCTGATCAATATGCACATCTGCGGCTACCTGCTCTACCGGAAATTTATTGGTAAAGCCGCGAATCCGCGATGGTATGTGCCGTTTGTTTTTCTGTCCGTGGTATGGGCGATCTCCATTCATACGGTCACAGCATTTCTTTACTGCGGGCTGGGCGGGCGGCCCTTTTGGAATACCGCGCTGCTCGCACCCCGCTTTCTTGCCAGTGCCTTTGTGAGTGGTCCGGCATTTATCATCCTCGCTATTCAGGTCATCCGGGCCGCGCTCGGTCAAACGTTTGGCGACGGCCCCATCGGCACGCTGGTGAACATCATGCGGGTCACCATTCTGATCAATCTGCTCATGGTGGGTTCCGAGTTATTTGTGGAATTTTATACCGGAGGGTCACACACCTCTGCGGCTCACTACCTTTACTTTGGGCATGAGGGAAAGACGGCGCTAGTGCCGTGGATTTGGTCGTCGCTAGCCATGACGACGACGGCCGCCGCCCTGCTCTTGTGTCCGGGGGTGTTGCGACATCCATGGCGATTGAATATTGCCTGCGTGCTCGCCTTTATCGGCATTTGGATCGAGAAGGGCATGGGCCTCATTATCCCGGGATTCATCCCCTCCACGCTGCATGAAGTCGTCGAATACCTGCCGAGCAATGCCGAGTGGAAGATCACCGCCGGCATCTGGGCATTCGGGCTCTTAATCTATACCGTGCTTCTGAAAATCATGGCATCAGTCATGATGAAGCAACCCCCCGCTGCCAATTCTAACGATTAAAGCCCTCATGCCTATCAGTGGATTGCTTATCACCATGAATGCCGCTCCTGAACAGCAGGCCCGTGCGATAGCGGCGATGCTGGAAAGGCCAGAGGTGATGGTCGGCACGGCTTGTGACCGATGGTTGCCGGTAGCTATTGAGGCCGCGGACGATGCAGGGAGCCGCTCCACACACGACTGGCTGGCGGCTCTGCCGGAAGTCGAGTTTGTGGATGTGGTCCATATTAGCTTTGAAACCGATGCCCCGGCTCCTGAGGCCGGTGCGCAACCTATATCCATGGTATGAACCTAGACCGCCGCACGTTTGTCAAACTCACCGCTCTGGCCGCCGCCACCACCGCCGCCCAGCGACGGGCAGGAGCTGCTCCCACCACGGCCATAGTGCCTGCGCCCGGATCGGCCAACATCAAGTGGGACAAGGCTCCGTGCCGGTTTTGTGGCACCGGATGTCATGTTAGGGTAGGAGTGAACGATGGCAAGGTAGTCGCCATTCAAGGTGACGAACAAGCAGAGGT
>JAYVJI010000002.1:0-4323 GCA_043769435.1 Verrucomicrobiota bacterium | reverse complement strand
CAGCGGAAAAGGAGAAGGCGGATCCTGCACTGGCCGCAGCTGATCTCACGGCCAGTGAATTGGCGGCCCAAGGGAAAAAAGCTTACGATAAGGGAGATTTCAAGGAAGCGGCCGGGCTTCTGGGCCAGTTGGCGGCAGAGTATGGCAACAATGCTGAGACTGCGGCTCTGCTGCGGGAATGCCAGCCGCTGTTGGCGTTCTGTTTCGTGAAAACCGGTGATTTTGCTCACGCGGTGGAGGCCATCGAGGAGGCCTTGAAGAATCCTCAGCTGCCGGCGGCGGTGAAGGACGATATGTTATTCTTCCGGGGGATTTCCCTGCTGAATACCGGCGCGATCCAGGCAGGGCAGGTGCAGATGGGTGAGTATCATGCGGATGAGAAGCATGACCGCTCACGGCGGTATGAGGCTTTGTTGCTCTTTGGGACGGGCTATGTGCAACTCAATGACTTTGAGAGTGCTGCTGACTTTTTTGGATGGCAGGTGCCCAAGCTTCCAGCGGACCAGCAGGAAATAGCCGGGCGGGCTACCGTCCTGTGGCTGCACAGTCTGTTGGAGGGCGACCGCCGGACGGATGCTGTGAAGCTGGTGGAGAGCACCTATCCAGGGATCAGTGGGCTCACGCAGATTATCGGTTTTCAGCTGCTGACGCTGAAGCTGGGAGCGGCCTGCCTGGAGGACGGAGCGAACTATGATGCCCTGAAGTGTCTGCAACGGCTGTGGCCTAGGGAGCGGCTGCTCATTCATCAGCAAGCAAGGATAGAGGCATGGAAAGCCCGCGTGAAAAAGGAACCTCAGGCGGCTGGGTTACTGAGCCGTTTGGAGAAGGAGTTGAAGGATTTCACGGCCATTCCGAGCTATGATGCTGCCCGGCAGATGCGCATGGGGCAGGCATTCATGGGCCTGCAGCGCTGGCGGGAGGCCGCTATGATCCTGAGCAGCGCCGCGGTCACACTGCCGCCTGATGCCAAGGTGGAGCAAGCGGCCCGCACGGCGATAGAGTCCTGGGAGATGGCGGGCGCGTCGCACCAGGTGCTGGCGGCTACGGAGGCATGGCTGGCCCGCTTCAAGGGAGCAGCGGATCCGGAAGTGCTGCCGAACGTGCTTTTTTCCAGGGCGGAAGCCTTTAGGTCACTGGGGCGCATGGAGGAGGCGGAGAAACTCTTTGGCGATATCGCCAATGACCACGCAGATCACCCGGTCGCCCCCCGGGCCATGCTGGTGGGAGGGATCTGTCAGCTGGAGACCGACCGCAGCAATGCTGCCCTGGATACTTTTGCGGCGCTGCGTATTCGTTTTAAAAAAGGCCCGCTTCATGAAGACGCTACCTTCTGGCAAGGCATGGGATTGTCCTTCGACCACCGTTACGACGAGGCCCGGGAGCGGCTAGCGGAGTATCTGGAGACCTATCCACAGGGGCGCTATCCTGGGGACGCAGCGTTTGAGCGCGCCCGTTGTCTGCATAACAGTTTGCGCCATGATGCTGCTGCGGAAGAGTTCGCCGGATTTCTAAAAGAGTATCCGGATAACCGGCACGCCGCAGAAGCCCGGCTGCTGCAGGCAGAGTCCCACATGGCCACAGGCCGGATGGATAAGGGCATGGGGCTGTTGCGCACCATCCCGGAAGAGGAACCGCGGCTGCGTGAGGAAGCAGAATTCCGCATCGGCGAAGCCCTGCGAAAGCTGGGCCGGCACGACGAGATGAGGGCGCACTTCGAGCGGTTTCTGAAGGATCGCCCGCAGAGCCGTCGGCTCGCGGAGGCCACCGCGCAGATGGCCCGGGCCAGACAGCAACTCGACGACAGCGAAGGAGCCCGCGCCGTGTTGTGGGAAACCCTGCTGCGTTTTGGCCCGGACCCGAAAAACGAGGGAGTGGAGGATCTCCTGGTCAGTCTGCCGCGGTTTCACAGGGGCAAGGATGCCCAGATGGCGCTGCTGCTGGCGCTGGATACTGCTGCCGGTGAGGCCCGGAAAGCAAAAACCATGACGCTGGCATTGCGGCTCGACTGGGCTCGGGGGCACATCCTGCGGGACACTTCCCCGCGGGAATCACGCTCCATTTTTTATGAACTGGCGCCCATGATTGATCCTGCCATGCATGATCCCCGGATCATAGCCGACTGTGCGGACGCTTTGAGGGCCAATGGGAATCCGGTGAAGGCGAGGGAGGTTTACCTAGCGCTGCGGAAATGGCATCCGCGCTGCGTGGAAAAAGAGCGGGCCTCACTCGGCCTAGCTATCCTCGACATCGCTTCCGGGGATGATGCCTCCGCGCACCGGTGGCTGGACCGCTGCATTCAGGAGACCGTGACCGGGATTTCCGGAAATGATGCGCTGCTGGCAAAAGCCGGACTGCTGCGCAAGGAAAAGAACCCCGCCCGGGCAGCAGAGTTATTCGAAAAAGTAACCCGCAGCCGGCTGGCTTCCATTCGCCAGAAGGCGTCCGCGCTGCTCGGACTGGGTCATTGTGCTAGGGAAACCGGTGACCTTGCCAAGGCCGCGATGCATTTTCAGCGCTGCGCCCTGTCCTTTGCCCGGCACAAGGATCTGGCAGCGGAGGCATGGCTACAGCACGGACTCACGCTGGAGGCGCGCAAAGAACCCGCCGCAGCTGTGGCGGTCTACACAGAAATGCTCAGTCAGGCAGGGGTGAGCGCCGAGGCCCCGGCGGCGGCCGCCCGGGACCGGCTGGCCAGCCTGCGCAGCTCAGGGACGCCATAGCGCGCGGTGATAGCCGTGACATCGGTTGACTGAGTTCCCGGGTTGATTCCGCAGCGGGGCAGAGTTACTCCAATGCACGACCAACCCGGCCCGGGCCGGCATTTCCCTATCCTTTTACCATAACGACCAGCAATATCATGGCAGACGACGAATATAATGAAGACAGCATCCGCAGCCTCGACTGGGTGGAGCACATCCGCCTCAGGCCCGGCATGTATATCGGCAAGCTGGGAGATGGCTCCATGGCTGACGACGGCATCTATGTGCTGGTCAAAGAGGCGATCGATAACAGCATCGACGAGTTTGTGATGGGCTACGGCAAGCAGTTGGATCTGCACCTGGCTGAGGACCAGACTTTCACGGTCAGGGACTATGGCCGCGGCATCCCGCTGGGGAAGCTCATGGACTGCGCTGCCAAGATCAATACCGGGGCCAAGTATGACAGCAAAGCATTCAAGAAATCCGTGGGGCTCAACGGCGTGGGCATCAAGGCAGTGAATGCCCTCAGTGAGAAGTTTGAGATTCAGGCATGGCGCGAAGGCGAGACGCGGGCCATAGAGTTCAGCCGGGGGAAAGTGAAGCAGGAGATGAAGAAAGCGGAGAAGGCAGCGGAGCCCAACGGCACCCGGCTGCGCTTCCGTCCGGACACCACTATCTTCGCCGCAAAGTATCGCTATGATCACGATACGCTGGCCCGGATGCTCCGGTTCTACAGCTATCTTAACACCGGGCTGACCATTAGCTTTAACGGTGAGAAATTCCGCTCAAAAGACGGCCTCGTGGACCTGCTGAAGGAAAACCTAGCGCAGGATCCGCTCTATCCCATCATCCATCTGAAGGGCGAGGATATAGAAGTGGCCTTCACACACGCGGACCAGGCAGGGGAGGACATTTATACTTTTGTAAACGGGCAGAACACCACCCAGGGCGGGACGCATCTGGCGGCCTTCCGGGAAGCGGTGGTCAAGGTCCTGCGGGAGCACTATAAAAAGGAGTATGAGCCCGCCGACATCCGCGGGGGCATCGTGGCAGCCATCGCCATCAAAGTGGTGGAGCCGGTGTTCGAATCCCAGACGAAGACAAAACTGGGCAGCACTAACATGGAGCCGGGTGGTGCTACCGTGCGGGCATTTATAGCAGATTTTCTGGAAAAATCCCTGCAGCTGCACCTAAGCCGGAACAAAGAAACAGACAAATCCCTGCTGGAAAAAATCCAGGCAAATGAAAGTGAGCGCAAAGAACTGGCGGGAGTTGCCAAGCTGGCCCGTGAGCGGGCGAAAAAGGCTAAAATTCACAACAAAAAGCTGCGGGATTGCCGGGTCCACTTGGATTCTACGCACAAAGAGCGGGAAGCGAGCACGCTCTTCATCACGGAGGGTGACAGTGCCGGCGGGACGATCACTTCTGCGCGGAATGTAGACTACCAGGCGGTTTTCAGCCTCCGCGGAAAACCTCTGAACACCTTTGGCCTGCACAAAAAAGTAGTCTATGAAAATGAGGAATTCAACCTGCTGCAGCACGCGCTGAACATAGAGCAGAGCATTGATGACCTGCGGTATAACAAAGTAGTCCTCGCCACGGATGCGGACGTGGATGGTATGCA
>JAYVJI010000001.1:0-1706 GCA_043769435.1 Verrucomicrobiota bacterium | reverse complement strand
TGGCGACGCACCCGGTGCGGAGGTCGTCGCGCTCTCGTGGACCGGGAACGTCACCGCCACTGCGCTGGCAGGCTACACCGTTTCCATCCCGCTCGTCTATCTGCCTAACACCCTGAGATCCGGCATGAACGCCGCAGGCAGTGCCGTCGCAGCGAGCGACTACACATGGCTCATCGACTTCAATGATTCCACCGGCCCGGACGCCATTTGGAGCGCCACGCCAACGATGGGGGCTTACATGGGAAATGTCACCAACTTCCAGCGCTACACCCAAGCGGCCAATGCCTTCACTGCCGGCATCCAGACCTATACCAACAGCGATACCACCAATGCCACGATAAAGGACGCCGGCGACGCCTCCTTGCCCGATGCATGGAATCAGCCCCTGCGCTTCGGCTTTGGCTGGCGGCAGGCCGGCACATGGACTTCAGGCGCCATTCAGGTCGATAATATCCGCTTCTCCGGCTACCTCTGGGTCGATGAATCGCTAGTCACCGCCGTGGTGCTGGACTCCGACAATGACGGGCTCGCTGACTCATGGGAAAATCAATACTTCCTCAACCTCAGCCAAACCGCGTCCGGCGATCCTGACAGTGATGGCCTAACCAATCTCGAGGAGCAAACCGCCACCACTAATCCCACCCTAGCGGATACTGACAGCGATGGTCTGAGTGACGGCGCGGAAAAGAACACATACTTCACCAACCCCCTCGTGGCGGACAGCGACGGCGACACCCTGCTCGATGGCGCAGAGGTCAATGTCCATGGCTCCAATCCCCTGCTCAAAGACACCGACGGCGATAACTGGAATGACAACGAGGAAGTCGCCGCAGGCAGCAACCCCGCCAGCGCCGCCTCACAGCCGCCACTCGCCACAGGGGACATTCACATCAATGAGTTCGTGGCCATGGCCGTGCCTAAAGCGAACGGGACATGGATGCCGCTGGATATGGATGGAGATGCCGGGGACTGGATCGAGCTGCGGAACAACGGGGCCTCTGCGGTAGACCTCATCGGCTGGCAGCTCTCGGATGACGTGGCAGCACCAGCGAAGTGGAAATTCCCCCACACCAGCATCCCCGCAGGTGGCTATCTGCTGGTGTTTGCCTCGGGCAAAAACAAGTCTTTCAACGGAGTGCAGCCGCATACCAACTTCAAGCTGGGCGATACCGGCGCGATCCTGCTGACGCGGCCCGATGGACTGGGCGGCCATCCCGTCATTTCCCAAGTCGGCGGCAGCGGGCTGTCCGCCTATGCCGCGCAGAAACAGCGCGCCTCTTATGGCCGCGCGGACAATACCGCAGCCGGCACCCTAGCATTTCTCACAATACCCACGCCCGGCGCAGCAAATAATACAGCCAGTGCAGTCCAAGAGTTTGTGCGGGACACGGTGTTCACCGGCGACCGCGGACTCTTCACCACCAGCACCAGCGTCACTATCACTTGCGCCACACCGGGCTCCACTATCGCCTATACACTCAATGGCAGCGAACCCTCAGCGGCCAACGGTAGCCAAGTGCCAGCGCCGGATGCCGGCTCACCAGCCACCGCAACGCTCAACGTCAGCGCCACCACACTGCTGCGCACGCGGGCATGGAAAGCGGGAATGGGCTCATCAAATGTAGATACCCAAAGCTATATTTTCCCTGCGAATGTCCTAACCCAAAACGGCCCCACCCCTTCCATGAACGTTGGGACCGCCGCAG